>CALFNJ010000319.1 GCA_937902865.1 uncultured Opitutaceae bacterium | reverse complement strand
CGCCCAGCACGGCGAAGGGGTGCACGACCACGCGGTCGCCGAGCACGCAGTGTTTCCGCACGATCGCATGGGCCTGGATCTCGCAGTCCACGCCCAGTTGCGCTCCCGGCTCAACGATGGCGGTCGGATGGATGGAGGTGCTCACGGAGGATTGACGGCGCTAGCCATCGGGGATTTCGCCCGGCGCACCGGAGCCGCCGGACGGTCGGGGAACATGTCGAGCTGCGTGTCTTTCAGCAGGTCGTAGTTTTTCAGGATGCGCATGACCTGCAGGGTGTCGCTCTTGCCATAGCTGCGGTTGATTTCGATTTTGTCGAGCAGGTCGAGCAGCATGGCACGGAACGAAATGATGGCATCGACCCCGCGCTGCTTGAGCAGCTCGACGCTCTGCGAGCGGAACGGCTCGGCGGTCGGCAGGCTCGGCAGCACGAGGATTTTCGTGAGGTCGTCCGCCTCCTCCTCGGACGGCCCGGGGAAAAAGCGCGTTGCCTGCTTCAACACGTTCTCCTCGAGAAACCGGAAGATCTCGGGGCTGCTCTTGAGCATGCCGGGGGAAAAGACATCGGTGTGCCACGGCTTCACCGACACGACGGCGCGATGAATAAACGGCAGCTCGTTGGAGAACAAAAAGAAATCAGGCCGGCGCGCACCCCGCTGCCAGGCGGGGTTGTAAACAATCAGGTCGATCTCCTCGTCCCCGGTCTTCTTGCGGGCCTGCACCTGGTATTTGCGAACCTGACGGACGAGGAAGCCGTTCTGTTCGAAATACTCGCGGACGATATCTTCGTCGATGGCCGACATCCGGGCGATTTATCGGGGAAACGGATCGAAACGGAAGCGTGGATTTCGTCCGGCCGCAGTGGAAGTCAGCCGGGAAAATCCCCGTTCGACCCGCTCAGGAAGCCCCCACTTCGCGGAAGCAGGCTTCGGCCAGCGCCAGGGAGACATCATCGCGCGTGGCCGCCACGCCCACCTGCTGCAGGACGATGAACCGCGGCGCGCCGGCGCGAACCTTCTTGTCACGCAGCATCGCCGCTTGGAGCGCCGACCACGGCAACGGCTGCCGCAGCCGCACGGGCAGCGCATGCGCCGCGACGACCGCATCGACCCGCGCCACGTCGGCGGAAGAAATGAGCTTCAGCTTTTGCGACAGCCGCGCCGCCGCGCAAAGACCAATCGCGACCGCTTCACCGTGCAGATAGGAGCCATAACCGGCGACCTGCTCGATCGCGTGACCGAAGGTGTGGCCAAGATTGAGCAGCGCACGACCGCCGTCCTTCGCGCGTTCGTATTCATCGGCCTCGACCAGCGCGGCCTTGATCGCACAGCAACGCCGAACCACGGCGCCCAACTCGGCACTCGCGACGGTCAACGGCGTCTTCTCCAACTGCGCGAACAGCGCCGCGTCGCCCAGCAGACCATACTTGATCACCTCCGCCATGCCCGCGGCGAATTCCCGCGGCGGCAGCGTGGCAAGCAGGCCGGTTGAAATATAGACACCATTCGGCTGGTGGAAGGCGCCCACGAGGTTCTTCCCCGCCTTCAGGTTGATGCCGGTTTTTCCCCCGACCGCGCTGTCCACCATCGAAAGCAGCGTCGTTGGCACCTGCAGAAAGGGAATGCCACGCAGATAGCTCGCGGCCGCAAAGCCTCCGAGATCCCCGATCACGCCGCCGCCCGCGATCAATAGCACGCCGCCGCGGTCGAGCCGCTGTTCCGCGAGAAAATCCAGCACCTGCCCCAGGCCGCGCAACGACTTGGTGTCCTCGCCTGGCTCGACCGTCAGCAGCGGCACGTCGCCGAGCATGCGGGTCAGCGCCGGCCCTTGGGCCTGCACCAAGTTGCGATCAGTCAGATCAGCGACCTTCCGCCCTGCACGGATCAAGGCATCGACCTGGGCCCGGACTTCACTCGCGAGATCGTCGCCAAAATGCAGGAGATAACTGCGGTTTCCCAAGTTGACTCTGAGCTGATCGACCATGTGCGCCCTCAAAATTCATATCTCTTGGACGCGGTCAACGAGGGCTTTAGGCCTTTTTCAAGACTGAGTCTCGTTTTCTCTATTGACATGATACTGCGTCTCAACATCACAGACGGCGTCTCACCCACCTCCGTCACATTTTCGCCATGAGTCCCGCTCACCAAAGCCCTGCCTCTTTCCTCGCCAGCATGCTCACCGCCGTGGTCCTGCTCACGATCTTCGTCGTGATGCTCCACGTGGCCTGAACCCAAGTCCTTCCCTTTTTCATTCTCCTTAAAACTTCAACGTCATGACCAAGCTCGCAACTACCTCCACCTCCGCCG
>CALFNJ010000318.1 GCA_937902865.1 uncultured Opitutaceae bacterium | reverse complement strand
CGCAGCCGGCGAAATTCTCCAGGCCTTCCTCCAGCGCGCGGATCGAGTTCACGTCGAGGTCGTTGGTCGGCTCGTCGAGCAGGATCAGGTTCGCGCCGCTCTTCAGCAGCCGCGCGAGGTGCACGCGGTTGCGCTCGCCGCCCGAAAGCACGCCGACTTTTTTCTGCTGGTCCGCGCCCGTGAAGCCGAACTGCGCGCAGTACGCGCGCGAGTTCACCTCGCGGCCCGGCATCCGAATGATCTCCTCACCGCCGCTGATCGCCTGCCAGATCGTCTCGTTGTCCGGCAGCGAATCGCGCGACTGGTCCACGTGGGCAATCTTCACCGTGTCGCCCACCCGCAGCGCACCGGCGTCCGGCTTTTCCGCGCCCGTGATGAGGCGAAACATCGTGGTCTTGCCCGCGCCGTTGGGACCGACCACGCCGACGATGCCGCCCGGCGGCAGCGAAAAATTCACGTGCTCGAAGAGCAGATTGTCGCCGTAGCTCTTCGCCACGTCCTGCGCCTCGACCACGAGCGTGCCAAGCCGCGGTCCCGGCGGAATGAGGAGTTCGAATTCCTTTTCCTTCGCCGCGACGTTCTCCTTCAGCATCGCCTCGTAGGCGTTGATACGCGCCTGCGACTTCGCCACCCGCGCCTTCGCCGACTGGCGGATCCAGGCGAGCTCGCGCGCCATCGCCTTCTGGCGGCGATCTTCGGTGCGCTGCTCCACGCCCGCGCGCGCCTGCTTCTGCTCGAGCCAGGAGGAGTAGTTGCCCTTCCACGGAATCCCATGGCCGTACGAGAGCTCGAGAATCCACTGCGCGACGTTGTCCAAAAAGTACCGGTCGTGGGTCACCGCGATCACCGTGCCCTCGTAGCGCGCGAGGTGCTGCTCGAGCCAGTGCACGCTTTCCGCGTCGAGGTGGTTGGTCGGCTCGTCGAGGAGCAGGATCGCCGGCTTCTGCAACAGCAGCCGCGCGAGCGCGACCCGGCGCCGCTCACCGCCGGAAAGCTTGTCGACCAACTGGTCGCCCGGCGGACAGCGGAGCGCGTCCATCGCCATCTCCACCTGCGGCGCCACGTCCCACGCGCCGAGCGCGTCGATCTTCTCCTGCAGCTCGCCCTGCTTCGCCATGATCTTGTCCTTCGCGGCGTCGTCCGCCGCCTCGTTGAGCTCATCCCAGGTCGCGTCGTAGGCCGCGGTGAGGTCAGTGAGGTGCTTGACGCCCTCCTCGACGCACTCGCGCACCGTCGCGCCGGCCTTCAGCTGCGGCTCCTGCTCGAGCAGCCCGACCGGATAGCCCGGCTCGAAATGCACGCGCCCGTCGATGTCCGTGTCACGGCCCGCGAGGATGCGCAGGAGCGAGGATTTGCCGGAGCCGTTGAGGCCGAGCACGCCGATCTTCGCGCCGTAGTAAAACGACAGGGAGATGTCGCGGAGGATTTCCTTGCGCTCGATCTTCTTCGAGACGCTCAGCATCGAAAAGATCACCTTGGGCTCGTCGGGCTTGGCCATGCGGCCCAATCAAACCGCCCCCCCGACGCCCGCAAGCCCTGTTCATCACCACGAAATACACGAAACACACGAAATCATCCGGACACCGGAAATGAAGGCCCACAGAACACACGGAATACACAGAAGCAGACCTGATCTGCGATCCGTCGGTTTTATTCCGTGTATTCTGTGTTCTCCGTGGGCCCGCTCCG
>CALFNJ010000317.1 GCA_937902865.1 uncultured Opitutaceae bacterium | reverse complement strand
CACCGTGCGCCTGACCGGCACGGAGGGCGAAGTGACCTTCGCGGTGTTCGGACCCGATCCGGTGAAATTCGAGCATGCGGGCGGAGTCGAAACCTTCGACCTGCCGCATCCGCCGCATGTGGCGCAGCCGCTGATCCAGACCGTGGTCGATGATCTGCTCGGACGCGGCGTGTGTCCCAGCACCGGAGAATCGGCGCGGCGCACGTCCCTGATCATGGACCAGGCGCTTTCCAGTTACTACGGAGGTCGCGAGGACGCTTTTTGGACGCGGCCCGAAACCTGGCCGGGTCGCCGCAAAGGTTAGGAACTCTCGCGCTCCGCCAGAGTCGAGTTTTCGGAAGGTTCACCACAAAGGCACAAAAGCACGAAGATCGGCCTTCTGAATCCGGATTCGATTTTCTTCGTGGCTTTGTGCCTTTGTGGTGAAAATTCCGAAAGCTGTCTGATTCCTGTTTTCCTGATTTCCACATTCAATCCGGATGCCCCGTTTTCCCGCCAAATCCAGTGAGCTCACCCGCCTCGCGGAAGATGCGCGGCGGGAGAAGAACTGGAAGCGCTGGGGACCGTACCTGTCGGAACGCCAGTGGGGCACGGTGCGGGAGGACTATTCGCAGGACGCCAAACCGTGGGAATATTTTCCCCACGACCACGCGCGCAGCCGGACCTATCGCTGGGGCGAGGATGGGCTGCTCGGGCTGACCGATCGTGAGGGCCGGTTGTGCTTCGCGCTGGCGCTGTGGAACGGGAAGGATCCGTTTTTGAAGGAGCGCCTGTTCGGCCTGTCCGGCCCCGAGGGCAATCACGGGGAGGACGTGAAGGAGTGCTATTTCTATCTCGATGCGACGCCGACGCATTCCTGGCTCCGCGCGCTCTACAAGTATCCGCAGGCGGAGTTTCCCTACGAACGCCTGCGGGAGGAAAACCGGCGGCGCAACCGCAGCGAACCGGAGTTCGAGCTGCTCGATACGGGCGTCTTCGACGGCGACCGCTACTTCGACGTTTTTGTCGAATACGCCAAGGCCGGCGAAAACGATCTCTGCCTGCAGATCACCGTGGTGAACCGCGGTCCGGCGCCGGCGCCGCTGCACGTGCTTCCGACACTCTGGTTCCGCAACACCTGGTCGTGGGGCGCGCGCCGGGAGGACCATGACGGCAAGGGCAAGCCGTCGCTGCGGGCAGTCGGCGAGGGGAGGATCCAGTGCGATCATGACACGCTGGGCCGGTTCTTTCTCGAGGTGGAAGCGAGCAACGGCGTCGCGCCGGAACTGCTCTTCACGGAGAACGAGACCAATGCCGCGCGCCTGTTCGGGGCGAGGAATCCCGCGCCGTTCGTGAAGGACGCTTTTCACGAGGCGGTCGTCGGTGGACGCCACGAGGCGGTGAATCCGGCGCGGGTCGGCACCAAGTGCGCGGCCCATCACGCGCTGACCCTCGCGCCCGGCGAAGAGCGCGTGCTTCGCCTGCGGTTGCGGGCGGAGGAGACGAAACCGACGGAGGCCTTTGGCAAGGGATTCGTCGATGTCGTCGCGACGCGGCGGCGCGAGGCGGACGAGTATTTCACGGGCTTGTTCGGCGGCGCGAATCGCCATGAAACGACGGGCCCGTTCAGTGGCGGAGCCGCGGCCACGCCGGCGGCGCGGGACGAAGGCCATCGCATCGCGCGCCAGGCTTATGCGGGTCTGCTCTGGTCGAAGCAGTTCTACCATTACGTCGTGCAGGACTGGCTCGACGGCGATCCCGCCCAGCCGGCGCCGCCGGCGTCGCGGCGGAATGGACGGAACAGCGACTGGCCGCATCTCTATTCGCGCGACGTGATCGCGATGCCCGACACCTGGGAATATCCGTGGTTCGCGGCGTGGGACCTGGCGTTCCACATGATTCCCTTCGCGCGGCTCGATCCGCATTTCGCGAAGGAGCAGCTCAATCTTTTCCTCCGCGAGTGGTACCTGCATCCCAATGGACAGATGCCGGCGTACGAGTGGAATTTTTCCGACGTGAATCCACCGGTGCACGCCTGGGCCTGCTGGCGCGTGTACAAGATGACTGGCCCGCGCGGCGGCCGCGACCGCGTCTGGCTGGCGCGCGTGTTCCAGAAACTGCTGATCAATTTCACCTGGTGGGTGAACCGCAAGGATCCGAGTGGACGGCATCTGTTCAGTGGCGGGTTTCTCGGCCTGGACAACATCGGCGTTTTCGACCGCTCGAAACCGCTGCCCACGGGCGGCTCGCTGACGCAGGCGGACGGGACGGCGTGGATGGCGTTCTACTGCGGGACGATGCTCTCGATGGCGCTGGAGTTGGCCGAGCACGATCCGGCCTACGAGGATATCGCTTCGAAATTCTTCGAGCATTTCATCGCGATCGCGGACGCGATGAACCGCCTTGGCGGCACAGGCCTGTGGCACGAGGAAGACGGTTTCTATTATGATCAGCTGTTGCTGGATGACCGGGCGACCCCGGTCCGGCTGCGCTCGATGGTCGGCGTGATTCCGCTCTTCGCCGCGGAGGTGATCGAGGAGGCGCAGATGAACCGCCTGCCGGGCTTCGCCAAACGCACGCGCTGGTTTCTGAAGCATCGTCCCGATCTGGCGGCGCAGATCACGCATCTCGAGAAAAGCGGGAAGGGCCGCTACCTGCTCGCGATTCCTTCGCGCGAGCGGCTGGAGCGCGTGCTGCGTTACGTCTTGGATGAGGCGGAGTTTCTTTCGCCGCACGGGCTG
>CALFNJ010000316.1 GCA_937902865.1 uncultured Opitutaceae bacterium | reverse complement strand
CGCGGTGGTCGAGAACGGCGAGGTCGTCGGGCTGCTCTCCGCCAAGCATCTCGGCGAGGTGCTGGGCACACGGTTCGGGTTCGCCATCTATGAGCGGCGCCCGGTGCGGGATCTCATGCAGACGGAGTTCCTCCGCGCCGGCGTCCCCCACCCGCTCACTGCGACGCTCCTTGCCGTCACGTCGCGCGATGCCAGTCAGTTTTACGACGAGGTGATTCTCGAGGGCGCCGACGGAAAATTTCTCGGCCTCATCCCCGGGCACGCCCTGATGCATCTCCAGACGCAGCTGTTGCAGGCCAAGCTCGACGAGCTCGCCGCCACCAGCCGCGCCCTCGCCGCCGCCCGCGATGCCGCGCTCGGCGCCGCCCAGGCCAAGGCCGATTTCCTCGCCAACATGAGCCACGAGATCCGCACGCCCATGAACGGCGTGATCGGCATGACCAGCCTCATGAACCAGACGCGCCTCGACGCCGAGCAGCGCGATTACCTCAGCACGATCCAGCTTTCCAGCCAGTCGCTCCTCAAGGTCCTCAACGACATCCTCGACTTCTCCAAGATCGAGTCCGGCCAGCTCGAGTTCGAGCAGCAGCCCGTCAACCTCGAGCACGCCCTGCTCAACTGCCTGCATCTCTTCGCCGATCAGGCCGCCAAGAAGAATCTCGACCTCATCTATCGCCTCGAGCCCGGCACGCCCGAGATCGTCAGCGGCGATGTCACCCGGCTGCAGCAGATTCTCGTCAATCTCATCGGCAACGCCATCAAGTTCACCGCGCACGGCGATGTCTGCATTCGCGTGCGACGCCTGTCGGCGGGCGGGGCAGACACGGACGGACGGGCCGCCCGTTCCTACCTTCAGACCGAAAAATCACCGGAGTTGCTGCTGCCGGAAACGGTGCTGCGCTTCGAGGTTCATGACACGGGCATCGGCATTCCGCCGGAAAAGCAGCACCTGCTCTTCCAGCCGTTCAGCCAGGTCGACTCGTCCACGGCGCGGCGCTTCGGCGGCACGGGGCTGGGGCTGGCGATCACGCGACGCCTGGTCGATCTGCTCGGCGGACGCATCGGCGTCACGAGCGAAGCCGGACATGGCGCGACGTTCTGGTTCGAGCTCCCCGTCCGCGTGCTGGAGGAAGCCGCACCCGCCGTGCCGCGCGCCGCGCTGGCCGGACGGCATGTCCTTGTCGCCGATGACAACGGCACGTGCCGCCAGGTGCTGCGCGAGATCTTCGAATCCTGGGGCGCGCGTCCGACCGAGGTGGCAGGATTGTCCGAGCTCCTCGCGCTCGGCCCGGCGCTCCGCAGCTTCGACTTCGTGCTGCTCGACGGTGAATTCGAGGGCCAGGCGATGCTAGAGCTTGTCGCCCAGTTGCGCGCGGTCTGCGGGGACATCCTTCCGCGCACCGCGCTGCTCAGCCACTTCGGACGGCAGACCGTCGGCGGCCGCAGCCAAGCCACCACGCTCGGCGTTGGCACCTCCCTCCACAAACCGGTCAGCCCGCAATCCCTCCTCCGCTGGATCGAGGGCATCAGCGCGAGCGCGACGGGCGAGGTCGCACCATTGTCCGCACCCGCCGCCTCCGCGGACAAATCCGATTTCCCGAGCCTCCGTCTGCTCGTCGCCGAGGACAATCTCGTGAATCAGAAGGTCATTACGAAGCTGCTGGAAAAACTCGGCTGCCGCACGGACGTCGTGATGGATGGCGCCCAGGCCGTCGCCGCCATCGAGCGCGGGCGCTACGACGTCGTGTTCATGGACGTGCAGATGCCCGAAATGGACGGCTACGAGGCCACCCGCCTCGTTCGGCAGCGCCTGCCTGCGGCGCGCCAGCCGTGGATCGTCGCCCTCACCGCCAACTCGCTTTCGGGCGACCGGGAGAAATGCCTCGAAGCCGGCATGGACGAATTCCTGAGCAAGCCCGTCACGCTCAACAGCGTCGCCCACGCGCTCAAGCACGCCACGTCCCACCTGGACCGCCTCGCCCCGCCGGCGCCGCCGATCCCGTTCAAACTGGCGGAATGACGGATGAGTGAATGTGGAAATCAGGAATGCGGGAAATCGATCCGGATTGGTTATCTGGAACTCAGGAAATCAGGAACGGATTTCCGAAGGTAGG
>CALFNJ010000315.1 GCA_937902865.1 uncultured Opitutaceae bacterium | reverse complement strand
CGCTCGTCACGTCCCCGGCGAGGGACCGGAGCTGGTCCACCATGACGTTGATGGCCTCCTACAGCTGGAGAATTTCGCCGCGGACATCGACGGTGATCTTGCGGGACAAGTCGCCCTGCGCGACGGCGATGGTGACCTCGGCGATGTTGCGCACCTGCGCGGTGAGATTGCCGGCCATCTGGTTGACGGACTCGGTGAGCTCCTTCCACGTGCCGGCGACGCCCTTGACCTTGGCCTGGCCGCCGAGCTTGCCCTCGGTGCCGACCTCGCGGGCGACGCGGATGACCTCGACGGAGAACGAGCCGAGCTGTTCGACCATGCCGTTCACGAGCTTGGCGGTGCGGAGGTATTCGCCCTTGAGCGGGCGGCCGGAGAGCTCGAGCGGCATGGACTGCGTGAGGTCGCCCTTGGCGACGGCGCCGATGACGCGGCCGACTTCGACGGTCGGCTGGGAGAGCTCGTCGACGAGCGCGTTGATGGCCTCGATGCGCTCGGCCCAGCTGCCGACGGAGTCGCCCATCGCCATGCGGGCGTTGATCTTGCCCTCCTCGCCGACCTGGCGCTGGAGCAGGAGGAGATTTTGATTGGAGCGCTGGAGGCGCGCGGAGATGGCGTTGAGATTGGCGGCGACGCGCCCCTGCATGCCGGCTCTGTCCGCAGGCAGACGCACGGAAAAATCGCCCTCGACGATCGCGGTGAGGGCGGCGTTGAGCTGCCGGAGGAAATCGCTGTCCTCGGCCGGATCAGAGCCATTGCGGTCGGAATGATCGGTGGCCCGGTCCGTGCCGTTTTTCACGGAGAGGCGTGGCGAGGAGGCGAGGCCGGGGTTGGCCTGGGCGGTGGCGCGGCCATTGCGACCGTTGCGACGCGGGCGGGACGGGGAAACGGGGGCGCTGGGGGAGGAAGGTTTCATGCGAAAGGGCGGAATCCGGACGAGCGGGGGAGGAACGTTTTTGGCGTCGGCTTATCGCCATTTGCGCAGCGGCGCTTCACGCAATCGCCCGGAGAACAGTTTTTTAGGCGAGGGATACTTTTTCATCGGCTCCGGAGCGGCGGGCCGATTCCAAGGCCGGGCCGGGTGCCGGTCAAAGAGGGCGATTGGTGTTTAAACACCAATCGAAGCGCGGGCAGGGGCCCGCGCTTCGAAGTAACAAGGGGCAAGTGGCAGGTAACAAGTTGGGCAGCGTGGAGGAGGGTGGCTGGATTTGGCGTTTTCACCGTTTTCCCGATTGTCGCGGGCAACGGGGTTCGGGGACGCACTTTCCGATGGGGAATGTGGAAATCAGGAAAGGGGAACGAGCCGGAGAGGCACAGAAAAGGAGATGACGAATGGTGGGCGCGAGTGTCGCCGGTTGGCGGCGCGGACGGGCGTCCCAAGGGACGCCCCTACGTTGCGATCGCTGCGCTCAGTCTTGCCGGAGGCGATTCTGATTCCGGATCCGAAATCCAAAATCCAAAATCGAAAATCAGCTCACTCTTCCTCGGGCCCGAGCTCGTTGAGCGGGGCGAGGGCGCGCAGGCCGGGGACGAGGCGGGCGATGATGCCGACCACGGCCATCGTGCCGAGGCCGCCGATCACGACGGCGGTGACGGGGCCGAAGAGGGCGGCCATCAGGCCGGCGCGGAGGGCGCCGATCTCGTTGGAGGAGCCGACGAAGATCTGGTTCACGCTCGTGACGCGTCCGCGGAGGGAATCGGGCGTGAGCAGCTGGACGAGCGACTGGCGGATGACGACGCTGACGTTGTCGAAGGCACCGGTGAAGAACAGCGCCACGAGCGAGAGCCAGAACCAGGTGGAGACGCCGAAGGCGATGATCGCGGCGCCGAAGCCGGCGACGGCCCAGAGCAGCGCGCGGCCGGGCCGGGCGAGGGGGCCGCGGTGCGCCTGCCACATCGCCATGCTGCACGCGCCGATCGACGGCGCGGCGCGCAGCCAGCCGAAGCCGATCGCGTCGACGTGGAGAATCTTGTCCGCGTAGATCGGCAGGAGCGTGATGGCGCCGCCGAGGAGCACGGCGAACAGGTCGAGGCTGCTCGCGCCGAGGATCACCTTCTTCCGCCAGATGAACTCGGCGCCGGCGAGCATGCCGCGCCAGCTGCGTTGCATGGTCGGGGGTTTGGGCGGCTGCAGATACGTGACGCGGCTGAGGAGCACGACCAGCGTGAGGCTGAGGGTGGCGTCGAGGAGATAGACGATGGGAAAGCCGGCCTTCGCGACGAGGAAACCGCCGAGCGCCGGACCGGCCATCGTCGCGATTTCAGATGCGCTGGAATTCCAGGTGATCCCATTGCTCAGCGCCTGCACCGGCAGCAGCAGCGGGATGATGGCGGCGCGGGCGGGCCAGCCAAGGATGCGGAGGACCGCCATGGCGAAGAGGAGCAGGTACACGAGCGGCAGCGCGGGCTGGCTGAAATCGAGCGAGGCCGGATCGACGTGGCGCTCGAACACCAGGGCGATGCGCCGCAGCAGCGCGTTGGCCTGATGCAGCGGCGCGAGATCCGGAATGGCGGCGTGCCGCCAGGAGACGAGCGCGAGCAGGATTGTCAGCAACGCGACGAGTCCGGCGGTGACTGCGATGATCCCGCGCCGATCCTTGTGGTCGGCCAGCACTCCGGCCGGGAGCGACAGGGCGAGCACCGGCAGCACGTTGATGAATCCGACCAAACCGAGTGCGGTGGCGGAATGGGTCCATTGATAGACCTCCCAGGTGACGGCGACGCCGCTCATCTGCCGGCCGAAGAGCGCGAGAAAGCTGCCCGAAAGATAACGGCGGTAGGTCGGATGCGAGAGCGCGGCGTACGGATCGTGGCGGGCGGGCATTGGAATTGCGGAATACGGGATGCGGATTGCGGAATTCCGAGCCGGCGGCGTGAAACGCGATCGAGGGCGGAGTGGCTAGAAATCGCGCATTGGCTCTGTTCGCCATTCCGCAATCCGCATTCCGCAACCGGCAATCATCACTGGTGCTTCTGCCGGTATTCGTTGCTGCGCAGGAGGGCGTCGCGGATCTGGCGGTCATTCCAGCCGCTGTCGCGCACGAGCTGCGCGTAGTGGGCGTAACCGTCGGGATCCGGATCGCGCCCGAGGATGTCGCGATAGGCGCGGGTGACGAGCGTGCGGATGGCCTGCTCGCTCTGCTCGGAGCTGCGCAGCAGATCGGCGCG
>CALFNJ010000314.1 GCA_937902865.1 uncultured Opitutaceae bacterium | reverse complement strand
ATAGCCGCAAAGAGGCGCAGAAGGACGCAAAAATCGATCTTGGCGGATCCGATTTTTGCGTCCTCTGCGCCTTTTTGCGGCCAACCCTGCAGGTTAGTAGTCGCCGAAAGGCGGCTCTTTCATTGGTAGGGCGCGTTATCCCTAACGCGCCGTTTCGCTCCGTCGTCGTGAAACCGCGGGCAGAGCCTTCAGCGCGTTAGGGACAACGCGCTCCACCTCAATCACGAAGCCGGCATTTCCACCGGCGCTGCTTCAGTCACCGGCGCCGCTGCTCCCGCCGGAGCCGGCCCGGGCCCGACCAGCACGCTCAGCTGCGCCTGCACCTGGAGGAAGAACTGCGGACTGAGTTCGCCCACGGCGACTTCGAAGAGCTGCTTCGACTTCGCATGCTCGTAGACGTTCTTCGTGCCGTCGTGATTCAGTCCTTTCGGACGCAGGATCTTCTTCCGCTCGAGCATCAGTGCGAGAAACTGCAGGAGACGCGTATTGTCGGGCGTCGGGTCCGTCATCGGATCCGCCAGCGTGACGAACAGGCTCTCCGCCGTGAGCTTCATCGCGCGGTCCGGATTGCCCTGGTTTTTCCGCGGCTTGTACGCCTGCACCCAGCTGCACGCCACGTAGCCCGGGGCCTGATAGGAGCCGAGCGCGCTCTCCAGCACGTCGTAACGGGTCACTTCGGTGGACTGCGCCGAGCGCACGAGAAAGCTCGCGACACGCGCTCCCTCGACGAACGGCTGGCCCGTGACGAAGCACGTCAACGCGAGCGGCTGCAGATTCATTTCCATGCGCACTTGTTTACTAGTCGCAGCTCACGACGCTAGCCAATTTGCGGCGCACGGATTATGAACGGACGCCTCATCGCCATCGGCGACATCCACGGTTGTTACCAGGAATTTGGCGATCTGCTCGAGCGACTGAACCTCACGAAGGACGATCAGCTGATTCTCCTCGGAGATCTGGTCAATCGCGGCCCCGACAGCGGCAAGGTGATCGACCTCGCCCGCGCCCACCGCGCCATCTCCCTGCTCGGCAATCACGAGCTGCGCCTGCTGAACTATCGCCGCAGCAACGACACCGCCTTCCAGAAGGAAAATGACGCCGAGACCATTGCCAAACTCCTGCCGGAGGACTGGGCGTATCTCGAGGCGATGCCGCTGACGCACTACGTCGAGGAAATGAACACCGTGTTCGTGCACGGCGGCTTCCTGCCCAACGAGCCCTGGCAAAAGCAGCCGGCGAACGTCGTCACCCGCATCCAGGTCATCGATCGCGACGGTCGTCCCCGCAAACGCGCGGACGAACCGAACGCACCCGCCTGGGCCGATCTCTGGAATGGTCCGCCGTTCGTCGTCTATGGCCACACGCCGCGGCCCGAGGTTTATAAGCTGAAGTGGTCCATTGGCATCGACACGGGCTGCGTCACCGGCGGCCATTTGACGGCGTATGTCCTGCCGGAGAAACGCATTATCCAGGTGAAGGCCCGCCGCGCCTACTATCCATGAGCACCTCCGCCACCACCCCCGGCAACACGCTGCTGCTCTGCGTCGATCTCCAGCCGATTTTCATCGGCGTGATGTCCGCTCCCGATCAGCTCGTGCGCCGCGTCTCCTTCGCGATCGAAGCGGCGCAGGGACTGAATCTTCCCGTGGTGTTCACCGAGCAGGTGCCCCAGAAGCTCGGCGGCACAACGCCGGAATTGCTCGCACTCGTTCCGCAGCCGACGGTCCTGGGCAAGACCGCCTTTTCCGCTCTCGGCGATGCCACGATTCGCTCTGCCCTGCAGCAGCGGACCGTGCAGCATCTCGTGATCTGCGGACTCGAAACCCCGGTTTGCGTCTATCAAACCGCCGTCGACGCCCTCGCGGCCGGTTACACGGTGACTGTCCTCAGCGATGCCGTCAGCAGCCGCCGCGAGAACGATGCCCAGGTCGTCCTCGCCGCCCTGCGGCATTTGGGTGTCAAAGTGCTGCCCGCCGAAACGTTCTTCTACGTGCAGCTCGGCGACGCCAAACATCCCTTTTTCAAAACGTACACTCAGCTGGTGAAGAAATATGCCTGACTCCGCTCCCACCTCTTCAGTCCGCGACCTCAAGTCCCTCGACAACGCGAACGGCCGTCCGTTTGCCAGCATCCTCATCATCCGGAAGCTCACCAGCAAAACCGCCTCGAACGGCAATCCCTTCCTCAGCGCCGAGTTCGGGGATCGCACCGGTTCGTTCAGCTGCACGTTATTCAACGACAACCCGGTCTTCGAGCAGCTCAAGGCCGGCGCGGAAGGCCGCGTCGCCCGGATCGAGGGGAAGATCGATTATTTCCAAAACCGCCTTTCCCCGCGCCTGACGAAGATCGAGCTCCTGACCGAGGATCAACTCACCGCTCCCGGCTTGATCGACAATCTCGTGGAAACCGCGCCGGAAGATCCGGCCGAGCTCTGGAAGGAATTCAACGGCTACATCGAGGGCATCAAGCGCGATGAGCTCCGCATGACGGTCCGCGCCGTCTTCGACGAGATCGGCGACGTCTTCCAGCTCGTTCCCGCCGGCATCATGATGCACCACGCCTATCGCCACGGGCTGCTCGAGCACACCGTGCACATGGCGCGCGTCTGCCACGCGCTGCTGCCGCTCTATGTCGAAGTGGACGGTGATCTCGCGATGGCCGGCATCCTCACCCACGACATCGGCAAGGCGCTCGAATATCAGAATGGTCTCGTCCCCAGCAAAACCCGCCGCGGACTCCTTCAGGGCCACGTCGTGCTCGGCTATCAGCTCGTGCGGAAGGCCGGATTGAAATCGAAGCTCGATGCCGAATTACTGGAACGGCTCGAGCACATCGTGCTCAGCCACCAGGGCGAACTCGAATGGGGCGCCGCGGTGATCGCCGCCACGCCCGAGGCCGTGTTCGTCTCGATGATCGACAATCTCGATTCGCGCATGGGCATGGTCCAGCGTCTCCTGCGCCAGGCCACGGATACCGCCGAATTCTCCGACCGTCACCCCGGCCTCGGCTCCCAGCTGCTGCTGCGCAAGCCCGGCGGCGCCTGATTCGCCGACGTAGGGGCGTCCCTTGGGACGCCCGGCTCGGCCGGCAGTCTATGCGTAACAGAGCATAAGGACGGCGCGCGATGAGTGGAGCGCTGGCCTGAATTTGCCGCAAAGAGGCGCAAAAAACGCGAAAAAGGAATCTGGATCGGGATGATGTCCTTTGGCGTTTTCTGCGCCTCTTTGCGGCCAATCTTCGCCTTTCCGTGAGCCCAATCGGCGGCGGCTCCAGAGCATCTACGACAGCAGCTGAACTATCCGCACGATCGGCAGAAAAAGCGCCACGACGATGACTCCGACAACGATCGCCATCACGACGATCATCACCGGCTCGAGAATCGAGGTGAGGCCCGCGACTGCCGTATCGACCTCCTCCTCATAGGCGTCCGCCACCCGCGCCAGCATCTCCGGCAGCGCGCCGGTCTCCTCTCCGACCTCGACCATGCCGGTCATCATCTCGGGAAAAACACCGGACGCCCGCAACGGCTCGGCGATGGTGTCGCCTTCCTTGATCCGTTCGTGCACC
>CALFNJ010000313.1 GCA_937902865.1 uncultured Opitutaceae bacterium | reverse complement strand
TCTCGCAGGAGTGCGTCGTCACCCTGCCACTGATCCAGGCCGTCAGTCTCAAGGGCAAGACCTTGCAGCAGGCGCAGGAGATCATCCGCGTGTTGTATGACCGCGATTTTCTCGTCAACCCGCAGGTCAACCTGACCCTGGTCGAATCCGCCAAGCGCGACGTGAAAGTCCTGGGGCAGGTCGACAAAGCCGGCGCCGTGGAAATCCCCACGGACAAACCCCTCAAGCTTCTCGACGCCATCGCTCTTGCCGGCGGCTTCACCCGCCTGGCGGATCGCAAGCACGTGACGCTTACTCGTGGCAATCCCGATGGCACCACCACCACGACCGAGATCAACGCCGACGCCATTCTGCAAAGCAAGGAAGGCAGCGACGCCTGGGTCCTCCGCGAAAACGACGTGATCTTCGTCCCCGAGCGGATCCTCTGAGCGTAGGGGCGTTCCTCGCGGACGCCCTCCGTCCGATCGCAACCCTGGGCACGAATGGGGACGCGACCTCCCGGTCGCGTTCGGACGGCGACCGGGAGGTCACCGCCCCATCTCAAACCAACCAATTCCCTCCCATCCCAGCCGCCTCACGGCAGCTGCTACATTCCCGATCATCTCGCCTTTCCGGCCCTCCGATCATCTGACCATCCGATCCTCCGGCCCTCCGATCTTCCGTCCTCCGGCTTCCGTCCTCCGTCCTCCAGCCTCCAGCCTTGCCCTCCCGCTCCTAGCCTGAGAAATTTTCTCGAATCCATGGATCAATCCAAGCCACCTCGCGAACCTCGCCATCACTATGGCGTCGGCTCGTCCCAATACGGCTATGCGGCCAATTACGGCGCGCCCGCTCCTGATGGGTACGGTGGCTATGGCGGCTACGGCGGCTATCCGGGCTACGGTGAGACCGCCGTCCAGCGTTCGCTGCAGGATTATCTGCTGATTCTCCGGGAGCGCATCTGGTACATCGTCGCGGCCTTCCTCGTCGTGTTTGCCGGAGCTGCGATCTTCACTTACACACGCATCCCGGTTTACGAATCCATTTCCACGGTGGAAATCTTCCGCCGCAATCCGACCGTGATGCAGGTGCAGCAGGTCATGGACAGCGAAGTGCGCTCGGCTGAAGACCTAAATACCCAAGTCAACATCCTCAAGAGCACCGCTATCATGCAGCGCGTGGCGGACAAGCTCACCGGTGATGACCTGAAGCGTTTCATGGCTCCTTACGAAAAGAAAGATGCCGCGAAAACACCCACGGTGCTCCGTGTCCTTGAACTCAATCGCGAAATTGTCCCCCAGCGCCTCAGCCTGATCGTCGGGATCCAGTACCGTCATCCGGACAAGGAAATGGCCGCCAAAGTCGCCAATCTCTTTGCCGACGAATACATCTTCTACAGTGCGCACGTGCGCGTCGACGAGTCGCTCAAGGCCGTTGTCGAACTTGAGGAGCGCGCCACCGAGCAGCGCAAGAAGGTCGATGATATCGCCCGCTCGCTGCAGGCTTATCGTGAGAAGAACAACCTCGTCTCGCTCGACCAGCGCAAGGATATCTCCACCGAGACACTGAAGGAGCTGAATCTCCGGGTCGCCCAAGGTGCCGCCACACTCCAAGAAGCCGAAACCCGTTGGAAGCAGGTTCTCGACGCCCGTCAACGCGGCGCCGATCTGCTCACGCTTTCCGCCATCGCGAGCGATCCCACCGTCACCGACCTGCAGAAGCAGGCAGCCGCGGCCAAGATCGCCGTGACGCAGATGAGCGAGCGCTATCGCCCGAAACACCCGAAGATGATCGAGGTGGTCAATGCCCTGACCGAGGCGCAGAACCAGCTCAACCGTGCCGTCCAAACCACCGCCGCGCAGGTCGAGGCCAACTACCAGGCCGCGCTGCAGAACTACACCCAGGCCCGCGCCGCCCTCGCCGCCCAGGAAACCAGTTCCCTTTCCGTCGATCGCCTCGGCGTCGAGTACTCCAACATGGAGCGCGACTACTCGGTGAACGAAAAGATCCTCGAGAACATCCTCTCGCGCATGCGCGAGACGTCGATGAGCAGCACGGTCGAAACGCAGAACGCCCGCCTCGTCGATCACGCCGCCCCCGGGCGGAAGCCGGTTTCACCCAACTATCTTTTGAATCTCGGCCTCGGCGTAGTCGGTGGTCTCGGCTTCGGCCTGGCCTT
Source organism: uncultured Opitutaceae bacterium (assembly GCA_937902865.1). Classification (GTDB taxonomy): domain Bacteria; phylum Verrucomicrobiota; class Verrucomicrobiia; order Opitutales; family Opitutaceae; genus CAIUWA01. Next base: position 1,243 of record CALFNJ010000313.1, on the reverse strand, counting down.
GGCCTTCTTCGTCGCCTACGCGGATGACCGCGTCAAAAGCGCCTACGACATCGAGGCCGTCGTCGGCCTGCCGCTCCTCGCGATCGTCCCGAAGTTCAAGAAGCCCGTCGCCAAGGGCGATGACCGCCAAGGCGCACCGTTCATCCCGCCCGATGAACCGGAGATCGCCGAGGCGTTTTCCACGCTCTACTCCAGCCTGCGCCTGAAGGATGAGAGCAAGAAGGCCCAGTGCATCGTCATCACCAGCACCGTGCCCGGCGAAGGAAAGTCCTTCATCACCCGCAATCTCGCTCTGACGTTCGCCTCCCACGGCGAGCGCGTGCTGCTGGTCGACTGCGACCTCCGTCGTCCGGTCGTCCACCGCGCCTTCCACGTCGAGAACCTCAAGGGCGTGATCGACGTCTGCACGAACGACACGCCGCTCGACGACGTCATCATCAAGAACGTGCAGCCGAACCTGGACGTCCTGCCCTCCGGCGGCCGCTCGAAGAACCCCGCGCAGAATCTGACGAGCAAGAACTTCGAAGTGATGCTCGCCGAGCTGCGCAAGCGCTACGACCGCATCTTCCTCGACACTCCGCCGGTGGCGCTCGTGAGCGACGCCTTCGTGATCCTCCCGCTCGCGGACGGCTCGATCTACTCGATCTTCTTCAACAAGGTCCGCCGCAAGGCGGCCCAGTTCTGCGTGCAGCGCCTGACCGAGATCAGCGTCCCGCACTTCGGCGCCGTGCTCAACGGCCTCGATCAGAACATCGGCGGTTACTACTACCAGCACTACTACGACAAGTCGTACAAGCAGTACTACGTGACCAACGAAGACGACGGCGAAGGCAAGCGCCGCGAAGCCCCAACCCGGCCCGCCCAGGGCCGGAAGTAACAGGTAACAGGGATCAAGTAACAAGGTGGGGCGCGTTATCCCTAACGCGCCGTCTTCGTTCCTCTCTCCGCCGAAAAGGTGGAACGCGTTGTCCCTAACGCGTTGTTCGCCCCGCCCGCGTCTCCACGTCTGCACGTCCACTGCGTCATCGCCGAACTTGCAATGTGGAAATCAGGAAATGGGGAAATCGATCCTCGATCCGATTTAATTCAGAAGCCAGGAGCCAAGAATCCATTCCGGGGTTTTTTCCCAGTTTCCTGATTTCCACATTCCAAAGGTAGGGACGCGCGGCCCGCGGGTCCGGTTTGGAACTCTGTGTCCTCCGCGTCCTCTGCGTGAAACCAGATCGACGATCGGAAGGCTCGA
>CALFNJ010000312.1 GCA_937902865.1 uncultured Opitutaceae bacterium | reverse complement strand
TATGAACCCTGTTTTCGTGAGTGATCCGCAAGGTAAAGTCGGCAAGTGCTTCAATCTCCGGGGCAAGGGCAGCATATCTTTGATCCCACTGCACCGTAAGGTTGGGGACATTTTTCAATAGCTCGTCTAGGACCTCTCGAGCTTTGGCTACGTAATTTTCAGATTCGTCGATTTTCATTTCCAATTGAAATTCAATTTGAACTGAAATATGAGAAATTTCAATCTTTAGTCCAATTCAATTTAAATTGAATAATCTTGTAAAATGAAAATTTAATTGAAATAGAGCTAAAGATTGAAAACTAAGGATTTAGACCGCTGCTTGTGTCAATCCTGCTGGTTAAACCTACCCATTCCGGACTGAAGTTTCGTTCTCGAGCATCGCTTGGAGGCGGCGTAAGCGACTAGCGGTGGGATGGATGAAAGACATCCATCTTGAATCATAGACTACTCCCAGAAGCATCGAGAAGTGAAGGCTCCGCGACTATGTGTTGAGGAATATGATTTCTCTAAAATCTCGGAGCGCCAGCTGCCAGCTGCCTTTTGGTGGGAATATTTGCGAGCTGCGGATGACCCAGCTTACGTCCCGAAAACGCGGATGGCCGAAATCGCTCGGCTTACGGTGGACGCGCTAAAGCGAACAGGGCGTCCGATACCGATAGAAGACTCGGCCCCTCCATTCACATCCACGGTTTACCTCGGATGGTCGACCGGGGGATATCGGTTTCGAGTGCTGCATGCATTTATCGATGGGCCTTGGAGGGATGCTTTTTTGAGCGACAAGCCTTGGTTGTCCCTCAGCCGCGAGATGCGCAACGCGGTCGCCGTGCGATTCCCAACAGTGAGAAAGGCGTGGGCGAATCGCCTAGAATTAAATCACCATCACTTACCTTACCCAAACACCGACCAATACCAGCGTTTGGTTGTGTGGGTGGACTGGAGCGCATCAGACGCGAAAATCGCCAAAGATTTCAAACAGGCACTGGCGTCCAATCGGCCCTATGGACAACAGCCTGTGAAAATGACCGACGGAATGCACAAGGATCTGCCCAATCCTCGCAACGCCCTCCGTTGGTTGGCAGTATGGCGATGTTTAAAAACATGCTCATACACTGAGCTTCAAACCGTCTATGGCTTTCACAGAGGAGAACCAGCCTCTTGGAGGCGAGAAGTCGCTGCCGCCAACTACATCATAAAGTGGCTGTATGACTTTGATCCTAAGCATCTTCAGGAGCTAGGCGGCGTAAAAAAACGCCGAGCAGCTACGCGATCGTCGTAGCGATCCCCGATCTTTTTCGCGATCGGTTAATCTGTGCCATCGGATCGCTCCCCCGGTGGTGCAGCCGATGACCTCACGGCACTTCCGCCTAAGGTCATTTGCCAGTTCGCAGCGGTAAAACCGGGAACCGCTGCCGAGATTAACCCGTTATGAATATTGCTCCGTCAGCTATCAATCCGGACGACTTCAATTTTTCGAAGTCGGGCCTTTCTGACAATGATTCCCTGCCGTCCCAAGGCCGGTCTGCGACCAACAACGAGCGGCTCACGAATGAGCAGATCGCCGCCGACATTGCGATCCGTGCCTATCAGGAGAAGTTCGTCGAACTCCGGCGTGCGCAGAAACTTGTCATCGAGTTGAAGCACGCAACCCGGCGTGATTGGGATATGCTGCCCGCCCTGGCAAAGAAGATGATTGGGACTCCTCGCGGCTACGAGGGCCGGCTCATGACCGTCCCGCAAGTCGACAATCTCGCCGACGTGAGCTGCAAACAGGCATTGATCTGGGTGCTCGCCCGATACGCATGCGATCGCTTTATCGATTTTCCGACAGTCCTGCGGCAAATGATCGTGCACGGCTATAAGAGCGGATCGGTAGAGCCCAAACGTGCCGCGCAGTCAGCATTGTGCTCTCTCGCCGAAGACGGTCGCGTCCTCAAGCAGATGTACGTGGGCAAGGTCGTCTACCGTCTGGGACCTGGTATCAGGCTTGAGCCGACCGACAGTCCATCCAACTAGCTTACTGAATCCGCCAACGATTCAGAGAAGCATCCCCTACGCGCCGCGCTGAATACCCAGGCGGCGCTTTTTTCACTCCGCACCAACCACGCTCTCTACTATATCTAGTGTATCATTCATTCCCGGTGCCGCGCCCGCTCGCGGACTACAACCGCTGGAACTGGACCGACACCGCGGCCGTCGTTGAGCGGCGCCACGTCCTCACCTCCAACCTCCGCCGCATGCTCGAGGACCGGCGTGAGACCGTCCACTCCTTCCCCCAGCGCTTCGACCGCCCCGGCCAGGACTGCTTCGCCAACTCCCTGATCCTCGTCCTCGGCCACTACACCGACGCCGGCCCGGTCTGCGCCTGCACGCTGCGCTACGCCGGCCGCCGGTGCGGCAGGTGGCAGGTCTGCAGCTACTGCTCCTACCAGCGCGAGCGCGCCGTGCTCGACCGCTACCGGTCCGCCACGGCCGACTGGCGCCACGGCTGCTCCGTCACGATCCACGCCAACGTGTCCACGCTGCCTCTCTTCGACGCCGATCCCTTGGTGATCGAGGACGGCTGGGACCGGCTGCACGCGGTGGCGTACGACCTCGTCCGCCGCGGCGCGCTGCGCGGCCTGTGGTGGGGCGAGCACTTCGCGCCGCGCTTCCACGTCGACGACCGGCCCGGCGCGTTCTGCTGGCCGCACCTCCACGGCTTCGGCGTCCTGGCGGACGGGGTGACGGCCGCGGACGTCGCCCACGGCGTGGACGCGGCCACGGTGTTCTGCCGTCCCCTCGGCGACGAGGCGCACGCCAAGAACCTCCTCGACTACGTGGTCACGGTGCCGCCGTTCGCCGCCGCGTACCGGGCGGGCTGGGCGGCCGTGGGGGCGGTGGAGGGCGAGCCGAGCGCGGAGCACTTCAACCACGTCGTCGCGGAGGTCGTCGGCGCGTTCGAGGACTCCAGCCAGCACCGCTGGCGGACGCGCGCGGCCGGCGTGATGCACCACCGCCACCGTGGGTACGTCGGCGCGACCCGGCGCGAGGTGCGGCGCCGCGGCGGTAGCCCGGGGACCCGTGCCTGGCTCCAGGCGCTCAACACGCGCAGCGACGTTGACCTGTCGCTCGACGGGTAGCGCTCAGTATGTGAGCGGCGTCGGACATGACGAGGTTGCAGCCACCGTCGCCCAACCGTGGCCTCGGCGTCGGCGAGATGTTTGCAAACATCTTCCTCGGCGGTCGGCGGGCACCAGAAATTGGCTCTGCAGGCGGCTGGACGGCGTGGAGAAGGAGAGGATGCCCAGCCACCTCCGCACCAAGCCCCGCCTCCCTTCCCCGGCCAAGGTCTCGCCCTACGACTGGCTGGCGACCGACGTCGACGCCTTCAGCCTGCCGCTCTACCGCCTGATGGGCGACGGGCCGATGTTCGTCGCCGCGGCGCTCGGCGAACTGGACGTGGACCGCTTGGCGGCGGCCTACCGTGCCAGACTGTGGCGCGGCATGACGACCGACGACCGGCAACCGCGTTGCCGCTGGCGCACCCGGCACCGTCGGCTCCTCTTCCGGCTCGGTCCCGCCTGCTTCCTCTGGGTGGACAGCCAGGTCAGCTGCTGCCGCGTGTTCGCCCGGGACCCGGACCGCGCCGAGGCGCTTGCCCGTCAGGTCGCCGACCGCTTTCGAGCGCGCCGACGTGCGCCGAAGCACGTCGCGACGTTCAACCTCATCTCGGCGACGTCGAACGGCATCGGCACGCAGGCGGTGGAGCTCGCCGACCCGCCGAAGTTCCAACGGGAGGAGCTCGCCGAACTCTACGGCGACGGGTTTCCGGCTTGGGACGCCGACCTCGGGCGGGCGCTGCTGAAGCCCCAGGCCGGCACGGTCATCTTCCGAGGGCCGCCGGGCACGGGCAAGTCCACCTACATCCGCCACCTCATCGGACGGCACAGCTCGGCGAGCCGCTGGTACTTCCTGCCGGCGACCAGCTTCGATCTCCTGGTCTCGCCGAGGATGGTCCAGTTTTGGACCGCCGAGAGCCGCGCCTTCCCCAAGATGGCCAAGATCGTCGTGCTCGAGGACGCCGAGAGCCTCCTGGCCGAGCGGACCGCGGGCGCACGCGCCGACATCTCCAACTTCCTCAACATCGGCGAGGGCCTCCTCGGCGACTTTCTCGGGATAAAGCTGCTCTGCACGGTAAACGCACCACTGGAGCGCTTGGATGCGGCCATCGTCCGGAGTGGGCGGCTGCTCGCCTCGTGGGAATTTACCCGCCTGCCGCGTGCACACGCCCTGAAGGTCGCCAAACGACACCAGCTCGCTCTACCCGAGGGAGACGACTTCTCACTCGCCGAGATTTTCAGAGGCCCAGCGAAGATGGTGTCCGAAAGTGTCCGTCAGCAGCTCGGCTTTGGTCTTCCTTCTTCGTGACGCGTTAGGACTAACGCATCGCAAAGTAGACCCAGAAGCCGAACGCGATCAGGCCGAGGCCAGCGAAGCCAATCCAGACCAGCTTTCTCACGGCAGCAGCATCCCTCTTGTTCGAGATTTCGCGGTAAGTTGAACTCAGACGGTCGACGAAGCCGCCCGGCGCAGCGAGTTGATCGAAGACGCGGTCCGGCGAGGTGAACAATTGCCGCCAGATGTCGACATCGCGGTCGTCAGCTTGCCCTAGGCTGCCCCGGTCGGCCAAGGCCCTGAGAGAGGTAAACGTGGTCACGAACAGGCGACGCTTTTCGTCGACGTCCGCCTC
>CALFNJ010000311.1 GCA_937902865.1 uncultured Opitutaceae bacterium | reverse complement strand
CCGCGGCTTCCAGGTCTCGCACGAGTTCATCGACGGCATGGTGATCTCCGGCGAGGACGGCTACAGCGCCTCGATCGCGCCGTACAACATCGACCGCATCGAGATCATCAAGGGCCCGAACGCGATCCTCGTCCCCGGCGGCGCCCCCGGCGGCCAGTTCAATCCGATCACGAAGTCGCCCATGATGAAAAATCAGGCGTCGGCGACGGTCGATCTCGCCCAATACCTCGGGACTGCGTTCAGCACCGACATCAATCGCGTCGTCTCGCAGGAAAAGGGCATCGCCGTCCGCCTCGTGGCCGCGATCTGGGACAGCAACGGTTTCTACAAGAACAGCTATCGCCGCGGCTATGAAATCGCTCCGTCGTTCAGCTGGCAGCTCTCGCCGACGTCCAAGCTGACGATCAAGGCCGAGTTCATGCAGAACCGCGAGTCGCAGACCCCCAACCTGCCGCTCGATCCGAGCATCGGCAGCGACGACTACGCCAAGATCGCCACCGGCCTTCCGGCCAACTGGTCCTTCGGCAGCGAGCAGGACAACCGCCATCGCCGCACGGACCGTATCACCGGCGAGCTGTTCACTACGCTGAACGATCACGTCACCGCCCGCCTCCAGCTGTCGGCCGACCACATCCTCCGCAACGACCAGGGCGGCACTTCCGCCTCGATCTTCGTGCCGGACCCGACCACCGGCGCCCTCGTGGCGTTCAACCCGACCCGCAATCCCTACACGGGCAAGTACGAGCCGGGCGTGGTCTGGACCGTGGACAACTCGGGCCCGACCGCGGTCGCCACCTCGACCAAGGTCGCGCTGCCGAATCCCAGCACCTACGTCTACCGCCGCATCAACGGCAGCGATCATCTCTACTTCAACGAGATGCACCTCCGCAACGACTACGCCGGCAAGTTCGACAACGAGATCTTCAAGTCCACGACCATCGCCGGCCTCGCCGCGAACTTCTCGAAGACGAAGTGGAAAAGCTACGTCGGCCAGTCGCAGGGCAATGACGTGCCGAACAACAACCTCGGCGCGATCACCTACACGCCCTACGTCTATCCGGAGCCGACCCCCGCCCTCGGCGTGCAGAACCGCACCGCCAAGCTCGAGGAGGCCCAGTTCTACGTCTACGAGACCGCCAGCTTCCTGCAGGATCACCTGATCCTCTCCGCCGGCGCCTCGCGTTACTACGGCCAGCTCACCCGCACGGACAACACGGGCGTCGTCGCCATCGGCGACCGCACGCTGAGCATCACGTCGGACGCGACCAGCTACGGCCTAACGGTGAAGCCGATCAAGACCGTCTCGCTCTTCGCCAGCCGCAATTCGTCCGGCGACTCGATGCCCGGCTCCCTCCAGGCCGGCAACACCTCCCTGCTGCCGCCCTTCAAGCCGAGCAACGGCTCCCAGGATGAGTTCGGCGTGAAGACCTCGCTGTTCAACGACAGCCTCACGCTCTCGCTCTCCCGGTTCAAAATCGTGCAGACCAACTACGCGGTGCCGAACAGCGAGTACTACGTCCTCGTTTCCCAGGGCAACCAGGCGGCGGCGAACGCGCTGCCGACCAGCACCTACCTCGACGTCAAGTCGAAGGGCTGGGAGCTCGAGGGCACCTACGCGCTGAGCAAGAACCTCACGCCCATCGGCAACATGTCGCAGTACACCTACCGCCAGCCGACCGGCGTCCGCATCCGCGCGGTGCCGGACCGCATCTCGGCGCTGTTCGCCGATTACCACTTCACCCAGGGCGCCCTCAACGGCTTCGGGGCGAACGTGGGCATCGACTACCACAGCGATGAGGTCGGCGAGAGCGTGACCGCCCTCACCACGACCAAGCCCCTCGTCGGCGTGCCCACCACGCAGGGCGTCGCTCCGGGCTTCGTCGCGCAGCAGGCGAGCTACAAGGTCGCCGGCCGCACGCTGGTGAACCTCGGCCTCTACTACCGCCAGAAGGACTGGTCCGTCCGGATCCAGATCAACAACCTGCTCGACAAGGACTACATCTCCGCCGCGGGCAGCCGCACGGCCGTCGTGAACGGCATCCCGCGCGAATCGCGGGCTTCCTTCACGTACAACTTCTGAGCAAACCGCTCACGAGCGCTTCTCTCCCGAAGCCGGCCGATTTTTCGGCCGGCTTTTTCTTTTCCGTCATTCGCAGTCACCGCCGCGTCGTCCTCTGCCTACGCCAAGACTGTCGAACATTTCTCCTCCTTCTCGCCTCCAGAGTTTCACGCTCCTCTCTTGGCCCGAAATCAGGGTCCGTCGCGAACAGCAAAAAAGGCAGGGCGAGGCGTCCCCGCCGAGCCGCGGCTCACCGGGACGGTTCGCCCTACCTTCCCTTCATCGCAAACCCAACACTTGCACGAAGATTCCTGGCTTCTCGGCTTCTGAATTAACCTCCGCGCTTCCGCCTTGGCCTCGTCCCGGTCCGGCCTGAGAGTGGCGCCGTCGTGTCCGTCCTGCTTTTCGCGATTCCCCTGCTCTTCCTCTTCGAGGTCTGGCAACTCGTCCTCGGGGAACGCTATCTCGGCATTCGCCAGATCGAGGGCGACGTCGATCCGCGCACGCTCGGGCTCGGCGAATTCACCGCCTTTCTCTGGAGCCTCGGCATCCTGCTCTCCTGGGGCTGGATGATCGCCATGGCCTTCGAGCGCTTCGGACGCGTCCAGGCGCTCTGCATGCTCGCGGTTTCTCTCGTCGGCTTTCTGCTGCGCCGCAGCTGCAATCTTTCGCGTGTGCTCGTCATCCTCACCTTCGAGGGCGCGATCCGCGTCGGCATGCTGATGTCGCTGGTCGGCATGGCCTGGCGCCAGCACTGATCGCCTCGATCCCGAACCGTCTCGCACGGAGGCGCAGCGGCGCAGAGATCGATCTTCTGACGTAGGGGCGCCCCTTGGGACGCCCGTTCCGGTGATCGAACGTAGGGGCGTTCTTCACGGACGCCCGTTCGCGTCGCTTACCCGAAATCAGAGCCTCTCCGAACGGCGCTCGAAATACCTGAACCAATCCGATCGACCTCTGCGCCTCTCTGCCTCTGTGCCCTCGCGCGCCCTCGCGCGCAAACCGCTTCAAACTCCCCGTCCGTGAGCGAGTTGAACCGTGCGTAGTACTACCCCGGCACTCCCGTAGTTGTACCGATGAAAACCCCCAGGCCCGTTTGCTACGATGGGCCCATGAAAAAGACCACGCGCCTCCTCCTCCTCGCCACGCTCGCCACCGCCGCCGGTTTTCTGAGCGCCTGCCAGAGCGCTTCGGTGATCCCGGTTGACTCCCGCTCCTTTGCCGCCGTCCCGACCGTCCTCCAGGCCAATCCCGACCTCCTCGGCGGCCTCGTCGGCCGTGAGGCGGTCAGCGCGAATCCCACCACTCGCCATCAGGACGACAAGACGCAGCGCGCGCAGATCGATCAGCGCGCTTACCTGATCTGGAAGCACTCCCAGAACTCCTGATCGCGGGTTGTCACTCCCGTCTTCCCTGGTTCTCCGAACCTCTCTTCCCCCGTTCCAATGAAAGCGCGCCTCCTCCTCGTTCTTGGCGCGCTTGGGGGGTCTTTCGGGGTCACGGCCCGCGCCCTGCCGGTCGCCGCCGAACTGAAGAGCGCGTTCGCCGCCATCGACGCCGATCACGACAGTGCCATCAGCCTGGGTGAATGGGAGAACGCCTCCTTCGCCCTTTTCCGCAGCGCCGACCGGAATAACGACAATTCCCTCGACCCTTCGGAGCTCGGTGGCACCACGATCACCCAGGACACGTTCCTCCTCATCGATGAGGACCACAACGGCCGCCTCAGCATCGCCGAGTTCATGCGCCTGCGCCGGGCCGTGTTCACCGCCGCCGATATCGACCGCGGTGACAGCCTGTCGCTCGTCGAGTTCGAGCTGCTGACCCTCCTCGCCCAGACCGGCTGGACCGACCGCAACCACAATGGCCGCATCGAGCCTTCCGAGCTCAAGGCCGCGCTCATCCAGGCGTTCGGCCAGATCGACGACAATCACGACGGATTCCTTTCGCCCACCGAGGCCGCCTACATGCCCTCCGAACAGTTCAAGCTCAGCGACGTCGACCACGACGAGCGCCTGTCGCAGGACGAGTTCGTCACCGGCTACCTGAAAGCCCTCGGCGCCCTCTAAGTACCCGTCATCCCATCTCTCAGCCGTCCCAATATCGCAGCCGCCGTGAGGCGGCTTTTTCGTTTTCCAAGATCGACGTAGGGGCGTTCTTCACGGACGCCCATGACCGTCGCCCACCTTATGGTCAGCGAGACCTCCATGAATCCCGATCTCCCCTTCCGTTCCTGATTCCCTGATTTCCAGATAAAAATCTCCCCCGCTCCCTTTCATCCCCTCGCGCACCGCCGCCCCGTTTCGCCTTGAGAAATCCCGGGGTGCGCCGCACAAACTCCCCGCCGCCTGCGCGCCGGCAGGCGGTTCTTTCCTCCATGCTTCCCGCCGATACGCCCAAACTCCCCAAATGGCCCTTCCTCGTCGGTGATGCCGCTCTGCTCGGCCTCGCCTGGCTCATCGGAGATCAAAGCCGCAACCCGTTCGCGGGTACTCCGCTCATCTCCATCGTCGTCTGCGTGCTCTGCGGCGCGATCCTCGGAGCCATTCCTTTCCTCACCGACTACGCCCGCAAGCAGGACGAGGCGCTCGACGAGCGGCAGCGCGCCCTCGAGGCGCTCTCACGCACCGTCGCCGCTTCCGCCGAGCAGATCAGCATCGCCGCCAACG
>CALFNJ010000310.1 GCA_937902865.1 uncultured Opitutaceae bacterium | reverse complement strand
GTGTGATTGCAGGAAATTATTTGCGGGCGAGAGCTTCCGCCATGCTGTCGAGGATCTTGGTCCAGCCCTCGCGATGATCGGCGCGATCCTCCGGGTTCGAAATGTGATCGTGCGTCAGGACCAGCTCGGTCTTTCCGCCTTCGATCGCATTGAACGCGAGCTTCACGACCGAGCGGTCCTTCCACTCCGGCATGGCCTCCTTTTCCCAGATCCAAGTGTACTCGAGACGCCGCGGCGGATCGACCACGAGAAATTCCCCGCCCACGAACTTCGTCGGCTCTCCCGCCCGCGCGCAGGAGATCCGGTATTTCCCGCCGAGGCGCACGTCCATCTGGGCCTTCACGGTCATGCCCGGCATGGCGACGAACCATTGCTGAAACTGTTCCGGATCGGTCCAGGCGCGGAAGGCCTGCTCGGGCGAGCACGGCAGTTTTTTGCGGAGCGTGAGGCTTTCAATCGGCGGCGTGGGCGTGGACATGATGTGAGCGGAGTTAAGATTTGGATTTGGCGGACGGCTGCGGATGAGATTTCGCGACAAAGCGTTCGAGCGAATCCAGCGCGCCCTGCCACATCCGCAGGTGCTGCGAGAGCCACGCCGTCGCCGGCTCCATCGCGTGATTGTTGCAGGCCAGCATGTGCACGCGGCCGTTCCGGGTGCGCGCGAGCAGACCGGCCCGCTCGAGAAACTTCAGATGCTTCGAGACCACGTTGAGCGAGAGGTCGAACGATTCCGCCAGCTCCGTCACGCAGCAGGGCTCCTGCTGCAGCAGTTCGAGCATCCGGCGACGGGTGGGATGACTGAGCGCGAGGAACACATCGTCCAGTCGCGGTTCACAGTGTTTACGTTCACCCATATTGGTGAATAAGAAGGCAGCGATTGCCGCGGTCAACTCCCAATTCTGCGATTTCCTCCGCGGGGTTCTTGGCGCATAGCGATCCGATGCGTTCCGCTTTCTCGCTCTCGCTGTTGTCGCTCGTCAGTGTCGCCCTCGGCCTGACGCTGCTGCCGGGCTGCAGCCTCCTCGAAGACAACGGCACCCATCTCGCCTACGCGCTGGAGCGCGGCGCCAGCAAGCTACGGGCTTCGGCGCAGGAAGAAATTCTCGTCCGCTACGAAACCCTCGATGGCGCGGCCGAGCCCTATTACGTCGAAATCACGCCCTCCGGATCCAGCGAAGGCCATTGGAGCAGCTATCTCGTGGTCTCGGGGAAAACCTCCGGCGGCACGAGCTATCACAACCGTTTCGTTTTTGTTCCGCAGCGGCTCTATCTGCAGAAAGACCGCGGCGGCCCCACCGAGGTGATCCTGCGCAAAAACGCGGATCGCATCGAAGTGGTCGGCCTGCGCTGACCGGATGCAGAGGGTTGGCCGCCAAAAGGCGCAAGCGGACGCAAAAAATACTCGGGCGGGGGTTTCTTTTCGCGAGCTTTGCGCTGCTTGGCGGCCAATCGCTTGCGGCCGCGTTTTCGCATCGCGCCGCGCTTTTCTTCGGTTTTGTCTCCCGTGCCCCGGCGAGTCCCCGTCTCGTCCTTCCCCCACCATGACCCCGAGAAAAATCCTTCGCTTCGCTTTGCTTCCTTCCCTCGTAACGAGCGCGCTGCTTCCGGCCTTCGGCGCGGAAAAGGCCTCCCCCGCTCCCGCCGCCAGCGGCGCCGCCCAGGTCGAACACATCCGCGGCGGTCCCGCGACACCCGCGGATCTCGCCGAGATGGCGAAGTTGAAGGAACTGCCGCCGTTCACCGACAAGTCCGGCGACGGCGACTTCCTCCTGTCGCAGCCGCTGACGCCCGCTCCCGAGCAGAATCCGCGGCCGGACGTGCCCAAGGGCAAGGTCGTGCACTTCACGCTCACCGCGGCCGACAGCAAATTCTTCCCCGACACCGGCCTGCGCGGCGCGACGCCGACGCGCGATGTCAGTGTTTATATTCCCGCCAACTACGTGCCCGGCACGCCCGCACCTCTGCTGGTCTCGCAGGACGCGATGGGCGGCCACAATAGCAGCCAGCTCGCCACCATTCTCGACAACATGATCGCTGACCATCGCCTGCCCGGCATCGTCGCCGTGATGATCCGTTCCGGCGGCGGCGACGATCGCGGCAGCGCGCGCGGGCTCGAATACGACACGCTCTCGGGCAAGTACGCCGAGTTCATCGAGCATGAGGTGCTCCCGCGCATCACGCGCGACTACCAGGTCACGTTCAGCCAGGATCCCGACGCCCGCGCCACGATGGGCGGAAGCTCCGGCGGCGCCGCGTCCTTCACCATGGCGTGGTTTCACCCGGAATGGTATCACCGCGTGCTCACCTACACGGCGACGTACACCGACAACCAGTTCCCGGTGAACCCGGCGGCGCCGCACGGCGCGTGGGAGTATCACGAGCACCTCATCGCGCAGGGTCCGGTCAAGCCGCTGCGGGTCTGGCTCGAGGTCAACGAAAACGACAACGGCTCCGACACGACCGCCGCCGATCGCCACAATCTCGTCATCGCCAACCAGCGCATGGCCGCGGCCCTGCAGGCCAAGGGCTATCACCACCAGTTCGTCTACACGCTCGGCGCCGGCCGATTCTACGCCGCCGGCCAGGGCCACGACGACGCGAAGGCCATCGCTCGCACCCTGCCCCGCGCGCTCGAATGGCTCTGGCAGGACTACCATCCCGCGAAGTGAGCCGGTCGAATCCGATCCACGATCCGACAAGCGGTTCACCACCAAGGCACGAAGGCACAAAGAGGAAGAGCTTCTGATTCCGGAATCGGTCTTCGTGCTTTCGTGCCTTGGTGGTGAACCTTCCGAAATGATTTCCCGCAGATGAAGCTCTCCGCTTTGGCCGTTCTCGTGCGGTTCTTCTTCACGCTCACACTCGCGACGGTGGTCGTCCGCGCCGCCGAGCCGGCCGACATCGCCACGGTCCTGCGCCTCGATCAAACGCGCCTCGCCGCGATGATGACCGCCGACGGCCCGGCGCTCGCGCGCATCTTTTCCGACGAGATCCTGTTCGTGCACTCCGACGCCCGGCATGAGGGCAAGGCCGACTACATCCGCAACATGACGGCGGGTGACACTGCCTACACCGACGTGAAGACCTCGCAGGTTGAGGCCAAGGCTGTAACCGCCGACGTGATCGTGCTCACCGGTGAGCAGTCCATGCGGAAGAAACTCGGAGCAACCTGGTCCGATCTTTCGCTGCGCTTCATGTCCGTCTGGCGCCGCGAAAACGGCACGTGGCGGATGATTGCCTGGCAATCCCTGCGCCCCGCCGGAAACAGCACGGTCCCGCCCAAGCCGTAGAGCTCGGACCGCCGTGCGAAGGACTTTGCGCCAGCCGCGGCTTTTCACTTGGCGCGCGCCTTCCGCGTGACTGATGTGGCAGTCCGTCACCCCGCTTTTATTACCCCTACCATGTCTACTCCCACCCTCCTCCGCCGCAGTCTGGCGCTGGCCGCCGGCCTCCCCGCTGTCCTCAATC
>CALFNJ010000309.1 GCA_937902865.1 uncultured Opitutaceae bacterium | reverse complement strand
CCTTGCCGCCGCATTTCTGCACGAATCCGATGGATCTCGTGTCGCCGATGCTGACGCGCTCGCGCACGTCGATGAGCACGTTCACCTTTCACGGCTGGGTGATCGTCGAGATCTTCACCGACGCGGGTCTCGTCGGCATCGGCAACGCGGCGCTCTCACCCTCGATCACCAAGCAGGTCATCGACGAGTACCTTGCGCCGCTGCTGATCGGCGCCGATCCGTGGGACATCGAATTTCTCTGGCAGCACATGTACCGGAAAACGATGGCGTTCGGCCGCAAGGGCATCGCGATGGTCGCGATCAGCGCCGTCGACATCGCGCTCTGGGATTTGCTCGGCAAATCCGCGAAGCAGCCCGTCTACCGCCTGCTCGGCGGACGGACGAAGCCGAAGATCCCGGTTTACTCGAGCCGCCTCTACTCGACGCCGCTCAAGGAGCTCGCGAGCGAGGCCGCCAAGTACAAGAAGGAAGGTTACAAGGCGATGAAGCTGCGCTTCGGCTGGGGTCCGGTCGACGGCGCCGAAGGCATGCAGCACAACGTCGCGCTGGTGCGCACGGTGCGCGAGACGGTCGGCGACGGGATCGACGTGATGGCCGACGCCTACATGGGTTGGACCCTCGACTACGCCAAGCGGATGATCCCGCTGCTCGAGAAATACAATCTCCGCTGGCTGGAGGAAGCGGTGATTCCCGACGACATCCATGGCTACGCCGAGCTGAAGAAGTTCGGCCGTATCCCGATTTCTGGCGGCGAGCACGAGTTCACCATCCACGGTTTCCGCGAATTGATCGAGGCGCGCGCGGTGGACTACATCCAGTTCGACACCAATCGCGTCGGCGGCCTGACCGCGGCGCGCAAGATCGCCGCACTCGCCGAGGCGCATCAGATCCCGGTGATCCCGCACGCGGGCCAGATGCACAACTACCACATCGTCATGGCCAGCCTGAACTCCCCGATGGCGGAGTACTTCCCGCCGGTCGACGTCGAGGTGGGAAACGAACTCTTCTGGTACATCTTCAAGGGCGAGCCGGTTGCGAAGGACGGCTTCATCGACCTCGACGAAAACGTCCCCGGCCTCGGCCTGACGATCGACGAGAAGGCCCTGAAGAAATTCCACGTCACGGGATAATTCCCGTGCTGATAGGGAGGGCGTCCTTGACGGACGCCCGACTTCCTTACGGAGCTGGTTTCGATCCAGTTTCACACAGAGACGCAGAGTACACAGAGATCGATCAGGTTCGTTTTCTCTGTGTACTCTGTGTCTCTGTGTGAACCGGTTTGGCTGCGCACGCGCCGCTTACCTCGGCGCGAAATCCAGCGGGATCTCGGCGTGGCTGGCGACGGCGTGGCCGGCTTTCACCGCCGGCACGAAGCGCCAGGTGCGCACGGCCTCGAGGGCCGCGGCGCCGAAAGCGGGATCCGTCGCGCTGCTCACGGTGGGGTTCACCACCTTGCCGTGCTCGTCGACTTCGCAGGCAATGACCGCCTTGCCGGTCACCTTGGGTTTCAGCGACGGGGGATAGACGGGATCGATGACATACAGCGCTTTCAGCGCGGCGTCCTGCGCGGTTTTCAACCGGGCGGCGATCATGCGGTCCAGGATGGTTTCCCACTTCGTGCCGGAGATCGTGGAGTTGAAGACTTCCTTTCCGGCGATGAAGAAATGCACGGACCCGAGGCGGACCCCGAGAAGCCGGAACGCCGTGACCTGATCGATCGAAACCCGCTTGATTTCGTGGGCGTTGAAGTGGCCGAGGTCCTTCAGGTAGACGCTGTTTCCGATATCCTTGCTTTCCAGCACCAGGGCGAGGACGACGTCGTCCAGGTCGCGGGCAGACTCCAGCTTGGCGTTGAAAACAAAGCGCCCCGAATTGGCCAGGACGACCTGGGCGGCGCCGTTGTCCGAAATCGCCCGGGCACCCTTCTGAAAATCATGCTCCAGGACGGTGATGAAGGCCGGCAGATACTCCGAGGCCGGCTTCAGCATGGGCCGGCTTCCTTCGCGTGGCACGGTCGCTCCACCCTCGAGCACCAGCGCATCCATCGCCGTCGCGCGGCGCACGATGTCGACCTTGCCGTCGTGCTCGACGCCGAGCACGTTCTGCGCCGCCAGCGGAACAGCCGTGGCGGCGAGCATAGCCGCGACGCTGCAACCGCGAAACCAAAACCGGGCCGCACCGCGGCGCCGGACGGGACGTGATGGGGGTGTCATCAGCTCCGGCCTAGGACCGATCCTCTTGCCGGTCAAGGCAGGCACCGGCCGGAGGTGTTAAGGTAGGGACGGACGGTCCGCCCGCCCGTCCGTCCGTCCGTGTTGGCGCACTCGACGCCTCAAAGGCGCAGCGAGTTGACCTCGACGCGTTTTGGCCGTGGCCGGCATTCGTCGCGGATGAAGCGAAAAACGCGTTAGGGACAACGCGTTCCACCTCGGCAGCCGCAAAGAGGCGCAGAGAACACAAAAAGACCGAAGCGGCAGATTCCTTTTTTTGCATCCTCTGCGCCTTTTCGTGGCCATTCCCGGTTCATCCTCCGATTCCATCTTTCTTCGTGCCTCCGCGCCGCGGTGATCAGAGATTGAAGGCACGATGAACAAACCACGCGTCGCTCTTCTCGGACTGGGCATCATGGGCACCGGCATGGCGCGGCGCCTTCTCGGTGGCGGGTTTCCGCTGACGGTCTGGAACCGCAACCCGGCGAAGGCCGCGGCCCTCGTGTCCGAGGGAGCGAAAGCCGCCGCGACTCCGCGCGAGGCGGCGACCGGCGCGGAATTCATTTTCAGCATGCTGGCCGACGACCGCGCCTCCCGTGGTGTCTGGCTCGGACAAGACGGCGCCCTTGCCGGGACCGCGCCCGGCGCGGTGCTGGTCGAGTGCAGCACGCTGACGGTCGAATGGATCACGGAACTGACGAAGGCGGCCACGGCGCGGGGCGTCGAATTTCTCGACGCACCGGTCACCGGCAGCAAGGCCCAGGCGGCCGCGGGTGAACTCAATTTTCTGGTCGGCGGATCCGCGGCGACGCTGGAAAAGGCCCGGCCGGTCCTCACGGCCATGAGCCGGAGCATCACTCATCTCGGACCCGCCGGCAGCGGGGCGATGATCAAGTTGATCAATAATTTCGTCTGCGGCGTGCAGGTCGCCGCGATCGGCGAGGCCATCGCCATGATCGAGCGCAGCGGACTCGAACGCGCCCGCGCGCTGGAGGTGTTGCTCAACGGCGCGCCGGGCAGCCCGCTGGTGAAGCTGATGGCGGGACGCATGACCACGCCGGACTTCACGCCGAACTTTCTTCTGCGCCTGCTGGCGAAGGATCTCAGCTACGCGATCCAGGAAGCAGGCCAGCGGTCGCTCGAGCTCACGACCGCCAAGGCAGCGCTCTCGCAATTCGAGCGCGCCATCGCCGCCGGTCATGGGGACAAGGACATGTCCGCCGTGATCGAGCCGCTGCGCCAAGGTGGAACGCGTTGACCCCAACGCGTTGTTGGACTCTATGCGCGTAGAACGTCCGAGGGTGGGGCGCGTTATCCCTAACGCGTCGGTTTGATTCCGTCGGTCATGAAACGCGGATAACGGTGACGGCGGATTACGGATAATCCGCTCTACCTTCGAACCGCGTTTCCTCACGCTGGCAACGTCGCTCAACGCGTTGGGGTCAACGCGTTCCACCTCGGCAATAAAACGGAAACCGTCGCCCGGAGGTCGACGGCCACCCCGGCTTACTGCTTCACGAATTTCCGAATGGCATTGCCGCGCGTCTCGGCGACGTAGATCGAACCGGCGGCGTCGACGGCGAGCATGTGCGGGCCGACCAGGCCGCCGAAGTGGCCGAGGTGCTGCTGCGTCTTGATGTCGATGATCGTGAGGTCGTCTTTGCCCTGCGTGCCGTCGGTGATGTAGAGCACGTCGTCCTTGGTGAGGAACAGGCCGTACGGCGTGCCGGTGTCGTTGATGACGCCGAGATAACCGCCGTCCTGATCGAAGATCTCCACGCGCTTGTTGCCGCGGTTGGCCACGAGGAGGCGGCCTTTCGAATCGATCACGATCGAGTGCGGCGTGTCGAGCTGGCCCGGACCGGAGCCCTTCGTGCCCCAGAACTTGATGAACTTGCCGTCGGCGGAGAACTTCACGACGCGCGTGTTGCTGCTCTCGCCGTCGGAAACGAAGATGTCGCCGTTCGCGCCCCAGACGACGTCGCTCGGGCCGTTCAACGCATCGGTCGAGGTGTTGTTGCCCGCCACGCCTTTCTTGCCGAGCTGCAGCAGCACCTGGCCGGTCGGGCTGAACTTGATCACCTGCTGCAGACCGCGGTCCGTGATCCACACGTTGTCCTGATGGTCGACGCGCAGACCGTGGGCGTTGCTGAACATGCCCTCGCCCCATGAGCGCAGTAGTTTGCCGCTGGCATCAAAGGCCATGACCTTGGCCGGTTCGCCGCGCTGGAAGACGTAGATCGTGCCCTTGGAGTCGATGTCGACGGCGGTCATCATCACGGGCTTCGCACCGGCGGGAAGCTGCGCCCAATTCTTCACCTCGCGATAGGTGAGCTCCGCGGCCTGCACGCGTACGGCCGGGGCGAGCAGCGCTGCCGCGCAGAAATACGCGGCGAGGCGCGCCGACTGGAAAAGAATACGGGAGAATGAGGGAGTTGAGATCATGGAGTGAATGAGAGAGTTGGAAGAAAATGCGCTGAAACTAGGAATCGAATGACAAACGAGTTTATCTGGAACTCAGGGAATCAGGAAACAACTCCACGATCTCAATCCGTGTCACGCGAAGTCGCGAAGGGCGCGAAGAAAGGTCGTTGGCTCGCCTTCGCGTCCTTCGCGGCTTCGCGTGACACCCTCCGTTTCCGTTCCTGATTTCCTGAGTTCCAGATAAATCACTGCTTTTGGCTGCTGGTTGCCGCGATGCGCGCGGCAAGTTCTTCGTAGAGTTTCTTGCCGACGATGCGGTGCACGGCGGTTGAGGGGTGGCCGTGATGGTAGAAATAGTAGGTGGAGGGATCGCCGACCGGAGTGGTGTCCTGATCGGAGATGTCGCGACCCGCGCATTGATCCGTGGTGTTGGTGAGGCCGTAGCTGGCGGCGTGGTCCATTACTTCGTCGAAGCCTGGGCCCCAATGGTTGATCCAGATATCCAAGCCGGATTTCTGCAGCTCCTCCGCCAGCTGCGTGAACGCCGGATTGAGCCGCTGGGCCACGGCGGTGTAGGTGGACACCCGCGTCGGCAGCAGCGCCACGGTGAAATGCTTCCCGCCCAAGCCGCGGAGCAACTCGATCTCCTGGCGGATGTTTCCGATCGTGACCTCGGTCGTGAGCATCCGGTCGTTCAAGCCGCCCGCGATAAAGAAGAGCGTCGTCTCGGGATCGAAATGGATTTCACCGGCTTTCACGCGCGCAACGAAATCGCGCACCTGGTTCATCATGCCGTAGCCCAGCAGCGCCTGCTTCGAATGGCGTCCTTCGCCCTCGCCGGTCTGCGCTCCGCTGACGGCGAAATCGATGCTCTTCTCCGCGGCGTTCGGCGCCTTCGCGTGTGTGAACGCCAAGCCCATGTTCCAGGCAAGATAGGCCACCGCGGTGGGACCATCGGAGTCCACATAGCCGGCGCCGAAATCCGAATAGCTGTCGCCGAACACATACAGCCGCTGGAAAGCTGTCGTGGGAGCGGCCGCTGCTGCCAGTGCGGTTCCGACTGAGACCGAGAAGGTGCAGACGGTAGCAAGCAGGAGCAGCAAACGGCGGTGTGAAAGGATCATGGCAGAAAGGGACGGTGCACCCGGTTTTTAATCCAAAACCAATTTCCGGAATTTCACCACAGAGGCACAGAGACACCGAGTCGGATGTTTTCTGACCCTGCGAGCAAAGGGTTTCTCCGTGCTTCTGTGTCTCTGTGGTGAAACTCCGGAAAAAAGGGAATGGGGTTGGATGGATTGAAACAAAAAGCCGCGACCCGAAGGTCGCGGCTTTGAACTTTGAGATTCAAACCGCGATCTTCGCGGCTCAGCGCTGCAGCCAGATCGGCTGCACGAAGGCGCCGTTGACGGCGGAGTCCCAGGCGGCGAAGCGGACCCACTTCTTGCCCGTCGCGTCGAACGGAATCGAGAAGTGTTTCGTGCCCACCGGCGTGACTTCCGTCGCGCGGATGATCTGGCGGTCGATCTTCTGGCCGTCGCCCCACACCACCTCGACGAACTCGAGCGGGAAGGTGTAGTCGACATCGGCCACGATCGTGCGCTTGGCGCCCGTGCCCTGGAC
>CALFNJ010000308.1 GCA_937902865.1 uncultured Opitutaceae bacterium | reverse complement strand
AAGAAACCATGTTGATCAGCGACCTTGAGCGCTTGCTCGAGAGGGACGATCGCCTTGTCCGTCTGCGGCGGATCCATCGCCATATAGATCTGCCCCTTGACGTAGGCCAGGAGGACTTCGTCGTAGGTGCCAGCCTGGGCGACCTTCTGCAGATCCGTCAGCAACGCGATCGCTTCGGTCCACTTCTTTTCGTCCTGCAGCGGACCAAATTTGCCCATGCCGTCGCGGACCTTTTCGGACAGCACCTTTTTGTCCGAAGCCTCCTGCTGACCATAGGAGGCGCAGGGCAAGGCGAGCGCCACGAGAAGGGCGCAGACGGCGAGGGTGGAGCGACCGGAACGGAAGGAAAAGGGGGAGGAAAAAGCGATCATTACGACAGATTACTCGTCATTAAGGCTGAAAACGATCGGCACGCGCATGCGCGTGGGCACCGCGGCACCGCCGCGCTTGCCGGGCTTGAAGCGCCACTTCATGACGGCCTTGACGGCCTCGGCTTCAAACTCACGCTGGGTGGAGGGAAGAGCGAACGCGTCGCGGACCATGCCGGTCTTGTCGACGATGAACTCAACCACGACCGTACCGGTGATGCCCTGGCGGCGCATATCGAACGGATACACGGGCTTGCTTTGCACGGTGGGCGTGGGCTGCTGGTCGAGTTGGGAAGGATCGAAGATCTGGCCAAGACCGGCGCCAGCCTGGAGGTGTCCCTGCGGAATGTTGATCACACCCGTGACCGGCTGCAGGCCCTCCGGGGGAGGCGGCTGGAGCTTCTGGACAAAGGAATCGATTTGGACGAGCTGCGGCACGTCGTTCTGCATCGGCGGCGAAAAATCGACCACTGGCGTGGGAATATCTTCCACGTCCTTGACCTCCTGCTCATCAGGCTCGATCGGAGGCATTTTCAGGGCGATGACCTTCTCCTCCTCCTGCTTGACGACCACCTTCTTGCCCGGCTTGAGCTTTTCGCCGACGAAGGCGGTTCCACCGAGGAGAAGGACAGCTGTGAGAATGCCGATAATCAGATCGCGACGCATAATGAAGGCTTACTTGCCAGTGATGCCGGTGCGCGTTTCGACGGAAACCTGCGTGATGCCCGCCTTGCGCACCAAATCCAAAACTTTGACCGTGACGCCGAACTTCGCTTTTTCGTCGCCAGAGATGAGAATACGGGGCTCCGCGACCTGAGTCTTATACTGGGCGATGCGCGGCTCAACCTCATCCATCGAGATCAGCTCGCGATTCCAATAGAGGTTATTCTGGTCGGAAACCTGCAGCGTCACGTCCTTGTCCTCTTTGTCCGTCGGCGGGGTGTTGGAAGGCACCGGCAGCGTGACGGGAAGAGACTGGATCTTATCCAGCGAAAGGGTGAAGAGCACGAAGGTGGCGAGCAGGAAGAAGATGACGTCGATCAGAGGGATGATCTCGATACGCGCCTTCTTTTTGCCGTCGCCTGTTTGTCTGGATCCGCCACCGGCCATGGGAAAAAATGGTTAGTTAATTAAAGGGATGCAAATCGACCGAGCGATGCTTGGTCAGGAACCGTTGCCGGTTTGTCCGCGGACGCGCGTCTCGATCAGGACCTTGGAGAACTGGGCTTTCCGCACCTCGTCCACCACGTAGCCGAACACCTGGCTGAAGTTTGCATTCGCATCGCCGTTGATGAGAATACGACCCTCGGGATTGGTGATATGGTACTGCTGGAGCTTAGGAATGAACTGATCCAGCGGGATCATATCGTGGTCCCAGGCGACGCCGCCCTCCGCCGTCACCGAGATGGTCACGGTGCCGGCAGGGTCGCGAGGCTCCGCGGTCTCCGCGCTCGGCAAGTCAACCTTGATGCCACCCGACTTGTTGAGCGAGAGCGTGTAGAGCACGAAGGTCGCGAGCAGGAAGAAGATAACGTCAATGAGGGGAATAACCTCAATGCGGGCCTTCTTCGTGCCGCTTGCGGGAAGTTTGAAGCCTTCGGCCATGGTAAGAAAACGAGGGTGTTAAAGAGATGACGCGCGAACCGCCGATTTATTAGCGGGCGGCGAACGGAGGCATCGTCTCGGACTTCTTGACGAGGATCTCGAGCGCGTTGGCGGCGTCAGCCACCTCGTGCTTGGCCTCTTCCGTGCGGGCGTTCAGGTAGTTGAACGGCAGCAGGGCGGTGGCGGCGATGAAGATACCGCACATGGTGGCGATGAGCGCTTCAGCGACACCGTTGGTGATCGTGCTCATGCCGGAGGTGAGGTCGCCGGAACCGAGGGCGCCGAAGGTCGCCATCATGCCGGTGACGGTACCGAGCAGTCCGAGAAGGGGGGAGACGGTGATGACCGTGTCGAGGGTCGCCATGCCCTGGCCGTAGCGAGCGAGCTCCTGGCCGGAGGCGCGGATGAACGCGTTCATCATGGAGAAGTCCTTGTTGCTCAGGGCGTACACCAGGATGCGAGCGATGAAGTCCGGGCTCTTCTTGCCGGCGGCGAGAGCGCCCTCGATGTCGCGGCGCTCGACGCACTCGAGCATCTTCTGCACGACTTCGGGCTGACGGTTCCGGTTTTCACGGAAGATAAAGAGAAGACGTTCGACGACAACCGTGATGCCGACGAAGGCCACGATCAGAATCGGCCACATGACATAGCGGCCCTTCTTGAAGAGCTCCATCGGAGTCGCGTCGCCGAGGATGATCCCGAGCGAGAGATGCGGGGTGACGAGGTGGTGGTTGGCAGCGATGTCGCCGAGCATGAGCGCGAGCGGGAGCCCCAGATTCAACGAGAGATCGAGCGTTCGCCTGAGCGCGAGATCGAGCGAGTCCCCGAGCGCGAGATCGAGCGCGCAGAGTATTTCCCGATGCGCGGACGTTGATCGTCTGTTCGACGATCGTTCTTGTGTTCCCGTCGCTAGAGGCTGATTGCCGACGCGACCGAGGACATTGCCGGCGATTGCCGGACTTCTCCGATCATTCGGCGCGTATGGGACCGTTGTCCTGTACGCGCCGTTCTCTTTCCCGCCAGCAACCACCCCGGCCCGCGCGGATTGCGCACCATTTGGTGCCGGGGCCGGCCCGTCGACGTCAGTCGACACCGTGAGGTGACGGACAGAATCGAGCAGCTTGCGAAGATTCTGTTGGTTGCTGG
>CALFNJ010000307.1 GCA_937902865.1 uncultured Opitutaceae bacterium | reverse complement strand
CGGGAGCGCCATCTTCACGCCCGTGTAAACCAGGAAGGCGCCGAAAAGATAGAGGACCCAGTGGAACTGGCGGATGACGCCGACGCCGACGAGGATGAAGAGCGCCCGCATGACCACGGCGCCGATGATGCCCCAGAACAGCACGCGGTGCTGGTAGCGCGGCGCGACCTTGAAGTAGGCAAAAACGAGGATGAAGACGAAGACGTTGTCCACGCTGAGGCAGAGCTCGATCAGGTAGGCGGCGAGGAACTGCTGTCCCGCCTCCGCGCCGCGCCAGAACCAAAGTCCGGCGTCGAAGGCGAGGGCCAGGCAGAGCCAGACCGCGCACCAGATGAGCGCCTCGCGCATCTTCATCTCGTGGGCGTCGCGCTGGAATACGCCCAGGTCGAGCGCGAGCATCGCGATGATGAAGACAAAAAACGCCACCCACGCCCACGGGGGCATCGCTGCGACAAAAGCGATCGGGAGGAAGGTCATCGGCATCGGCCGGCGAGCATGGCGATCCGGCCTCGCGCCGGGCAAGCGGGGAGTGGCCGAATGGAATCGGGGCCGAAAGTTCCAGCGGGGAATTATTTATCTGGAACTCAGGAAATCAGGAACGAGCGCCGAATTGCACCCATCACCGGGACGCCGGGGCGGGGGAACTGATTTTCCCATCTTTGGCGTTTGGAAATTGGGTTTTGGGATTTCCGCCGCGCCGCGGCGGTCGGATGCGCGGCTTTGACAACCTGTCGCGGGCCGTTTGCCTCTGCCGCTTATTATGAAACGAATGTTCCTCTCCCTGCTCGCCGCCGTGGTGCTGGGGATGTCCCTGCCTTCCCTGCTGGCCCAGGGGCCGGCGGTTGCGCCCGCGAATCCGTCGCCGGTGACGACAGAGGCCGCGCCCGCGACTGCGGAACAGGCCAACACGACCACCGCGGCCGCGGTGGCGGTTTCGACCGCCCGGACCATCCCGCGTCCGCCGGACCTGCTCGAGCACATCGTGGATTCGATCCTCGACCTCTTCAACGTGCAGAGCAGCGGCAACACCACGGCGCACTGGGTCATCTTCGCCGTGCTGCTCGTCGGCGCGCTCCTGTTGCGCCGCGTCGTGACGGGCGTCATTTTCCATTATCTGAAGAAGCTCGCGGCGAAGACGGAGACGACGCTCGACGACAAACTCTTTCCCGCGATGGAGGCGCCGGTGGCGACCTTCATCATGGTCGTGGGCATTTTCGCGGCGCTGAAGGTGCTGAAGCTGTCGGAGGAGACCGACCATTACATCTCCGCCGGTTCGACCGTGGCGTTCTCGCTCGTGATCTTCTGGGGCCTCCTGCGGGCCTTCAACGCGATCCTCGATCACGCGAACGAGATCGCCGTGGAACGGCAGATGGGCATCGCGGCGTTCATGCCGTGGATCAAGAAGTCGCTCGTCGCGGTCTTCGCGGTGGTCGGCGTGCTGCTGGTGATCCAGAGCCTCGGCTACAACGTCAGCACGATCCTCCAGGGCCTGGGCATCGGCGGACTGGCCTTCGCCCTCGCGGCGCAGGACACCATCGCGAACCTCTTCGGCTCGATCGTGGTCGCGACGGACCAGCCGTTCAAAATCGGCGAGTCGGTGAAGATCGGCGCGCACGAGGGCGTGGTGGAGGACATCGGCCTCCGCTCCACCAAGCTGCGCCCGCCCGGCAAGAACCTCGTCATCATCCCGAACAAGACCGTCGCCGCCGAGGCGATCATCAACAACTCCCGCTTCATCGGCCGCCGCGTCGAGCAGGTCATCGGCCTGACCTACGACACCACCGCGGAGCAGATGGAGACGATCGTGCAGGATTACCGGAAGATCATCACCAGCGAGACGGACATCGACGTGAGCTCGGTGCATGTCTACTTCCGCGACTACAACGCTTCGTCGCTGGACATCTGGCTCGCGTACAACACGACGACGCCAGACTTCGCCAAGCAGATGGCCATCCGCCAGCGGATCAACCTCGCCCTCATGCGCGTTACGGCCGCCCGCGGCCTGAGCTTCGCGTTCCCGACCTCGGTCATGCACCTCGACGGACCCGTGGCCCGGCAACTCGTGGCCGGCCAGAACGCGACCGACACGAATCCCAAGCGCTAGCCAGGCTCGGCCACCGATTTTCGAACCGTCTCGCGCAAAGGCGCGGAGGCGCAGAGATCGGAGGGAATGCCCTCGGCGTCTCCGCCTTCGGGTGAATGGTTCTGTCGGATGGAAGCCACGGCTCGAAGGTGGAGCGCGTTGACCTCAACGCGCTGAGCGACGCGGCAGGCGTGAACCCATCGAAGTGCGGACGGAGTCGAACAACGCGTTGGGGTCAACGCGTTCCACCTCAGGACGCGCAGAGTGCCCTATCCTCAATCCAGCGTCTGGCGGTAGCGCTTCACGCCGATCGTCATGGCGACGGCGAGGAAGAGGAGCAGCGGCCAGATTTCGGGGGCGATTTCCGCGAGGCCATTTCCTTTCAGGAGGATACCGCGCACGATGCGGAGAAAATGGGTGTTCGGCAGGCAGGAGCCGATCCACTGCGCCCAGACCGGCATGCCGCGGAAGGGAAACATGAAGCCTGAAAGGAGGATCGACGGCAGGAAGAAGAAGAACGCCATCTGCACCGCCTGGAGCTGGTTGCGGGCGAGGGTGGAGAAGGTGATG
>CALFNJ010000306.1 GCA_937902865.1 uncultured Opitutaceae bacterium | reverse complement strand
GGCGCCGAAGCGCTTGGTCAGACCGGTGAGTTCCAGGGCAGCCGTGGAGTCGTCGCCGGTCACGAGGCATCCCGTCGCACAGAGGTCAGCTCCACGACGGGTTTCAGGAACAGCAGGAGGAAGACGAACGCGGCGAGCACGATCAACGGCCACCCCCAGGCGGGCTGTGCCACCTGACCCTGCAGGGCGCCGACCCCGACGCCGACCTGCAGCACCTGCCAGACCTGGCGGAACTGGGCTTTCGTGAGCGGAAGGAAATTCCGCCAGCTCGCGAATTTATTGCCGGCGAAGGCCCAGTAGATGCGGAAGGCGAGATTCGCCGTGAAGACGTAGGCCATCGCGAAGTGCGCGAAGCGCACCGCGCCGAACCAATAGCCGGCCGAGGCTTCGGTGCTCGTCAGGAGCGCCGGCGGATGGGCCATCAGCCAGCCGGACACCCCGAGCACGAGAATGCCGCCGGCGTTGATCCAGTGAAACCAGCGGATCGGTTGCTCCCAGACATAAACGCGCTGGTAGTCGTGTGAGGGGACGGTGTTCATGGGCGGCCGTGTTGGATTACTTCACGAGCAGCTCGTGACGGGAGACCTCCGCGCCGTCCTCGTAGAGGTGGACGGCGCACGCGAGGCAGGGGTCGAACGAATGGATCGTGCGGATGATCTCGAGCGGCTGCTTCGGGTCATGCACGGGAGTGCCGATGAGCGCCGCCTCGTAGGCGGAGCGCTGGCCTTGCGCGTCGCGGGGCGAGGCGTTCCACGTGCTCGGGACGACGAGTTGGTAGTTCTCGATTTTGCGATCCTTGATCACGATCCAGTGGGCGAGAGCGCCGCGGGGCGCCTCGCTCGTGCCGACTCCGCGACACTCGGCCGGCCAGGTCGCCGGATCCCAGTGTTCCTTCGTGAACGTGCGGGTGTCGCCCGCCTTGATCAGCGCGATCAGGGAATCGAAAAACTCGAGGCTCCACTTCGCGCAGAGCCGGACCTCGATGCCGCGGGCGGCGGTGCGGCCGAGGGTGGAGAACATCGCGGACGACGGCGCCTTGAGCGCGCCGAGCGTCTCGAGGACGGCTTCCTTGATCTCGGGATTGTTGCCGGCGAAACCGACGAGCATGCGGGCGAGCGGGCCCACCTCCATCGCGTGGCCCTTCCAGCGGGGCGTTTTCAGCCAGCTGTATTTTTGGTCGACGTCGAGGTGTTCGTAGGGCGGCTTCGGGCCGGTGTAGTCGAGATTGGTTTCGCCTTTCCAGGGGTGACGGCCGCCGGCGGCGGTGCCGTCCGCGTAGCGATACCAGGAACGATCGATCAGCTCCTCGATGCCCGTCTGGGTGTCGCGCGGGTCCACGGGCAGGACTTCGGCCAGATTGCGTCCGAGGATCGCGCCGCGCTGGAACTTGTAGCCGCCGAGATTCGCGAAGCCGGCGGTCGGGAGGTCACCGTAGCAGAGGTAATTTTCCAACCCGCCCCCGATCGCGGCCCAGTCGAGATAATGCGGCGCGAAGGCGAGCAGATCGGGGTAGTAGAGCTGCTCGACGAAACCGCGCGCGTCCTTGAGCAACTGGCGCACGAG
>CALFNJ010000305.1 GCA_937902865.1 uncultured Opitutaceae bacterium | reverse complement strand
TCGCCGCGCTCTGGCTGTATGTCGATATCACCGGTGATGCGCCATCGGCGATCCGGGCGCTGGTGATGGTGGGTTTTCTTCAGCTGTCCCTCGCGCTGCGCCTGCCGGCGAACCCCCTCGCTGCGCTGACGCTGTCGGCCGTGTTCACCGCGGTGCGCTCGCCGCTGCAGGTTTTCAGCGCGAGCTTCCAAATGAGCTACGGCATCGTCGCGGGACTGCTGCTCCTGGGACTGCCGCTGGCGGCCGAGTGGCGGGCACACTGGGCCCCGTTTCGCGATTTGCCCGAAGCGGGTCGGTCC
Organism: uncultured Opitutaceae bacterium; assembly: GCA_937902865.1. Taxonomy (GTDB): domain Bacteria; phylum Verrucomicrobiota; class Verrucomicrobiia; order Opitutales; family Opitutaceae; genus CAIUWA01. Next base: position 3,294 of record CALFNJ010000305.1, on the reverse strand, counting down.
CGGTGGCAGCGTCTCGCGGCCAGCGCCTGGAACGGCGGTGCTTCCGCGCTCGCGCTGGGCCTGGCGGCCACGCTGGTCGGCTCGGTGAGCGGTGTGACCTTCTTCCAACTGCTCACGCCGGCATCGCTGGCGATCAATCTGATCCTCATCCCGGTGTCGTCGCTCGTGATCATGGGAGGATTTCTCTCCCTGCTCTGCGGCCTGAGCGGCCTTTCCGCCGCGAGTTCGCTCTTCAACCACGCGGCCGCGCTGGTCCTATGGGGCGCGGACGTCCTGGTGCAAGGATTCGTGCGGCTGCCCATCGCCTGGCTCAACGCCCGTTTTGTCCTGCCGTGGCTCGGTCCGGTTGTCCTCGCCCTGCTGCTGGCGAGCCTGCTGTTCGGCTACCAGGTCGGCTGGGCGCGCCGCTTCGGCGGCTTCTGGCCACCCTTTCTTCTCACCGCCCTCGCCCTCGGCCTGGGGGTGCGTTTCGGTTGAGCAGATTTTAATCTGGAACTCAGGAAATCAGGAACGGATGCCGGACGCTGGAGGGCGGAAGCCAGAAGCAGAGGCCAGAGACAGAGGCCAGAGGGTCGGAAAGCGATCCGCCGATCGATTCTCTGCCCGCCGATCATCTGACCATCCGGCCTTCCGGCCTCCGGTGTCCGGTGTCCGGTGTCCGCCTCCCGGCCTTCTCCGAATTCTGGTTTCCACTTCAGCTGTCCTGTGCCACCGTGCGGCGATGAAAAGCGCCTACGAACTGGCAATGGAACGCCTGGCCAAGTCCCACCCGAATGCCGGCAAGCCGCTCACCGCGGAGCAGAAATCCCGTCTGGCGGAAATCGACCGGGTGTACCGGGGCAAGCTGGCCGAGCGGGAGATTTTCCTGAAGAAGCAGCTCGACGAGGCGATGGCGGCGCAGAACGCCGAGGAAATTGCCAAGATCCAGCAGCAGATCTCCGGCGAAAAGGCCCGCCTCGAGGAGGAACGCGAGGACGAGAAGGAACGCGTCAGGCGCGGTCGCTAGCCCGCCGCCGATGCTCGTGCGCACCCGGCGCGCGGCGATCTCCCGACCGGCGCGCGGCGTCCGGAGCAATATCGGCGCCCAGTGAAACCGGCTCGCCGTCCTTCCGCGCGAAATCGAAGTCCGCGACCAGCACGTGGTGATCGGACGCCGGAGTCGCCTCGACCCGGTGCCCCACACAGCGCAGCGGCGCGTTGAAAAACACGTGATCGAGCACGAAGGGCCGGCGGCGCCAGGTGACGGCGTTGCGCTGGACGGTGTCGAAGCCGCGCTCGGCAAACTGGGTGATCAGCGAGTTGTGGTGGCTGACGTTGAAATCCCCGGTGAGGATCGTCGCGCCGGGCTCCGCGACGAGCTGATCCGCCACCAGGTTGCGCTGGAACGGATGCGTCGAGCTGCTCGATCCGAGCATGAAGAACGCGAGCAGGTGCGTGTTGTAGAGCTGGACGTCGTGGCCGAACACCGTGGTCTTGGCGCCGATCAGCACGCGGTCGGTCGGCGTGGTCTTCTTGCCGAAGAAATTGAACTCCACCGGCGGCGAGGGCACGTCGCGCCGCATGCAGTCGCGCAGCGGGGTCCTCGAAAAGATGGCCAGGCCGATGCCGAAGGGCAGTTCACGGGGATCGGCCTTGGGATAGCTGAACCAGCTGTGATAACCCGCGAGCTCGGCCTTCAGCCGCGTGTAATGCGGCGGGGGATCGACTTGCGTGCCGCCGGGAATCGCATGCTCGACTTCCTGGAGCATGATGATGTCGGCGTCATGCCGCCGGATCTCCGCGATTGTCGCGTCCAGGTTGATCGGGGCGCGATCCGGATAGGCGTCGTCCCACACCTGTCCAAACTGCATGTTGAACTGGAGGACGCGGAACGTGCTCATTGAGTGAATCCGCCCGGCTGCTCAGCCGTGCACCGCGCGCCAACAGTGTCTCCCGAGGGGGAACAACTGGCACTCCCAGCTCGCGGAAGGCGAAGCGATGGAGGCAGAAACGCGAAGCGGATTCATGGCTGGAGGCCTCGGATTCGACGCGGCGGACCGGGTTGCGGCAACCCTTTTATTCGGGCTCCGCGGTGCCTTCGACGACCCAGTCCTTCGCTTCCGGCACCTGCCGCAAAAACTCGCGCAGCGCCGCGCTCAGATGCTCCGCGTAACGGAAATGCGCGCCCATTCCGGTCCGCAACTCGGCCTCGTAAATGAACTTGTCCGCATGGGTGCTGTGCTCGAACGGCGTCTGGGCGCCGAGGAGCAGTGAATAGACGTACGCGGGCGATCCGCGCCGCAGGAGCTCACGGGTCAGGTCGGCCTGCTCCGCGAGCAGCGCGGCGTGCCCGGCCGCCGGAATCTCCGGCGGCAGGTAAAAGCCGGCCTGGATCAGCGGCGTATGCCGGTGCCCGGTGCGGTGACGGTTGAGGTCGCGCAGCTCAGCCAGCGCCATGTTGTTCCAGGCGAAGGTCACGCGCATGCGGCGCGTCGCACTTCCCTGATACCCATAACGGTTGGCGCGGTGGCGCAGCGCCTCCGCCACCGGCTGGGTCTCGGTCAGCCACGGCGGCGTGGCGCGATCGACCCGCACCCAGATGTCATCCGCCAGCGGCGCCGTGGAAAGGCGCGAAAGCCCGAGCGTCACGCTGGCCGCAAACTCCTGCGCGCCCTGCTCGGTGAACGACTTTTCGGCAAAGCTGTGGCGCATGAGCCGCGGCGACTGCTTGAGAAGTTCGTCACGGATCAGTTTCGCGGCGGCGCGAGCCTCCGGATGCGGCAGGGAATCGAGATGCTTCACCGTCGTCGCCCACATGCGGGAGGATTGGACCAGGCCCAGGTTGGTGCGCGTGGCGAAGGGGATGAAATAGCGCGCGCGATCGAGCGCGTAGTTCTTGCGCAGCCGGGTCACCACGGCCGGCTTCGCGTCCGGCGGCAGGCGGACGAGATTCGGCTGCGCGAGCGCGAGCGCGTCGAGGCGGGCGTATTCGGCCTGGTAGGCGGCAAAGGCCTTGGCCATCACGGCGGTCCAGCGGCCCGTGAGATCGTCGGGAATACCGAGTGCGGCGGGCGTCGGCAGATTTGCCGCGTCCATCGTGATGTAACGGGTGCTCGATTCCTGGCCGTCCGCCATCGTGGCGATCTCGAAGATTTTATAGGCGAGCCACATCGAGACATCGTCGAGCGCGATCGCCAGGCCGCCGGTCAGGCCGCCGATGGACGCGTGGCCGTAGTCGCCGAACTTCAGGATCCGGTCGGTCGAGGCGTCGGGATTGGCGAGGTCGACCTTGTCGAGAATCTTGTGAATGCCCTC
>CALFNJ010000304.1 GCA_937902865.1 uncultured Opitutaceae bacterium | reverse complement strand
GCCTGCTCAGCGCGATGCATCGGGGCGAGGCTGCGATAGGTTCGCGCCAGCAGCAGCGCGCCTTCGAGTTGGCTCAGCGCCGAGGTCGCGATCAGATCCGCTTCGTTCGCTGCCAGGCCAAAGCGCTCGAGTCCGCCAACGAAACCGTTCCCGCCGGCCCCGTGTACGCCTTCATCACGCATTCGGACGCGAAAGCCCCGATCAACGCGCTGATGGCCAAGCGCGCCTTCCAGGTTCCCGAGTACACGCTCTCCAGCCTGCCGCAGTCGCCCGAAGACCTGTTCGAGGCCGCCAAATAAATTGCGGACAGCGAGGTAGGGCGCGTTGTCCCTAACGCGCCGCAACCGTTATCCGCGTTTCCAGATTAGAAAGTGTCGAACCGGCGCGTTAGGGACAACGCGCCCTACCCTCACACCCTTCGCGGCCGACCTCCGCGCCTCTGCGCCTCTGTGCGAGACCTTCCGACGGATCGAATCCTCTCGGTGATGACGCGGTTGGGCATTGAAAGCTCCCGTCGTTTTCCTTTGCGTCATTCCTCCATGACGCCCGACCGGCCGATCTCCGAACTCTTCGCCCAAGGGCGTCCCCTGCGCTCGCTGGAATTCTTTCCGCCCAGGGACGACGCCGGCGTCGAGGCGCTGAAGCAGACCGCCACGGTCCTCAAGCGCATCGCCCCGGATTTCGTGTCCGTCACCTACGGCGCCGGCGGCAGCACCCGCGAGCGCACCGCGCAGATCTGCGATTTCCTCAAGCGCGACTACGGTTTCACCGTGATGCCGCACCTCACGTGCGTGGGTCACTCCCGTGCCGAGCTCTCCGAGGTGGCCGACCGCATCCACGCCGGCGGCTTCCGCAACATCATGACGCTCCGCGGCGATCCACCGAAGGGTGAATCCACCTTTGTCCCCTACAAGGACGGCCTGCGCTACGCCAACGATCTCGTCGCTTTGCTCAAGTCCCGCCATCGCGACTTCTGCCTCGGCGTCGGCGGTTATCCGGAGAAACACCCCGAGGCGCCCAACGCCGAGGTCGATCTGGTCAACCTGAAGCGCAAGGTCGACGCCGGCGCCGCGTTCGTCACCACTCAGCTCTTTT
>CALFNJ010000303.1 GCA_937902865.1 uncultured Opitutaceae bacterium | reverse complement strand
GCCAGGACACCACCATTGAGCACGAGGTTGCCGGGAACGACGCCGGAACCGCTGAGCGCCAGCGTACCGCCGGTGATCGTGGTTGTCCCGGTGTAGGTGTTGGCACCGGAGAGAATGAGGTTGCCGGCGCCCGCTTTGATCAACGAATCGGCGCCCGAGCCGGTGCCATTTTGGATCACGCCGGAAATGAATGCTCCACCGCTGGTACCCGCGACATCGATCGTCACCGACGCCGTTTGATTGTTGGCGGCCAGCGTGAAGGTGTTGGAAAAGGTCGTCGTGCCCGTGTTGGTGATGGACAACGTGCGGGCGGTGCCGCTTTGGCTGACGGCGCCGCTGAAGGTCAGGTTATTAGCCCCGCCAATTGTCGTGTTGCCGCCGATCGCCACCGTATTGGCCAACGTACGCGTGCCGCCGCTTGAGGTCAGCGTGCCGCCGTTGACGCTGAGTTTGCCGGAGGAGAACGCCGAATCGTTGCCCGCGTCCAGTGTGCCGACGGAGAGCGTGGTCGTGCCTCCGTAGGTGTTGGCGCCGGTCAGGCTCAGCGAGCCGTTGCCAGACTTGATGAGGCTGCCGGTGGCGCCGCTGATGACGCCGGAGAACGTGGTAGTGTCGGTGCCGCCGGCGGTGAGGGTGGCGCTGCCCAGCGTGATATCGCCGGCGCCGGCAATGCTCGCGACGGTATCGGAACTGCCGTTGAGATCATAGGTGCCGCCGCTGTTCACGGTGACTGCGGTCGACGCGGAAAGGCCACCGGTCCCAGAATATCGCAGGGTGGCGCCGTTGTTGATAGTCGTCGTGCCGGTGTAGGTATTGGCGCTGGAGACGACCACCGTGCCGCTGCCACTGACGACCAAATTACCCGCACCACTAATGACTTTTGACGCGGTGATGGTGCTGGCCGCGTTGTTCGTGCTCAGGGTGAGTGTATTGGAACCGAGGGCGATGGTATTGCCAAACGTCCAGCTGCCACCACTAGCGTTCGATGTCTGCCAAGTCTGACTGTTGGAGATCGCGAGCTTCGCGTTGATCGTTTCGTTGCCGGTGGACTGGTTGTCGATGCCGACGGTGCCGCTCCAGCCACTGGTATTGATCGTGAGCGTGCCAGTGCCAGCGAGAGTTAGCGCTGTTGGCGCAGTCGACTTCACCACAATGCCGCCGAGGGTGTAGCTGGTGGAGCCGATCGTCGGCTGCCTGCTGGTGTTGGTCCAATTCGAACTAAACGTGGCGATTTCCGTGTTACTGTTGGGAACGTTGCCCGGACTCCAGTTTCCGGTGGTGGCCCAGGCGGTGCTCGAACCGCCGGTCCACTGGACGGTCGTCTGCCCGTGAGCCACAAAGCCGGTCGCGATTGCCAGCAGGATGCTGGTCGCAAAGCACAGGCGGAAAATGGCTCGGACAAAAGGCATATTTTGGCGAAAATGAATACGGCAATTTCTGCGATCCGAGTCAATGGTCTTTAGGGTGTTTACCCGATATGTCGGTTCGCGTTGGATTTATTTACATAACATTATTTATAAGCGGTTTATGTAATAATTTAAATGGGCGGGCGCTGTTTTCGAACAGAAAAAAGCCCGCGCGCACGGACGGTAGGCGGCTGCCCAAGTAAAACCTGTCCCTCCGACCCAGCCGGACCTTGATTTCAAACCAGTCGTCGGCGCGATGAAGCTCAGGTGCCCAGCGCGGTCTTGTAGAGCCGGGAAACGCGCTTCGAGACCGAGCAAAGGGTCTCCCACGGGATCGTATCCGCCCAGCGGCTGAATTCGGTGATGGTGATTTCCGCATTCCCTTGCCGGCCGAAAAGCACCGCTTCATCGCCGCAGGCCACGTTGGCCAGATCGGTGACGTCGACGATGGTCTGATCCATCGTCACGCGCCCCAGCACTGGGCAGCGCTGGCCGCCGATCAGCACCGATGCCCGATTGCTCGCCGCGCGTGGAATGCCATCCGCGTAGCCGGCGCAAAGGATGGCAATGGTCGAGTCGCGGGTGAGGGTTCGCGTGCAGCCGTAGCTGACGGTCGTGCCGCGCGGCAGGGTCTTTACCAGGCCGACGCGAGTGCGAAAACTGAACACCGCTTCCGTGTGCACTTGGGCCAGCAGCGAATTGGGGTGGGGCAGGATCCCGAACTGCAGCAACCCGACGCGCACCGCGTTGAAGAGGCTGGCGTCCGGCGTCATGGTCTCCAGTCCAGCGCTGTTGTCCGCGTGGATGAAAAGCGTGTTCGGATCGAGGCCGCGGAAATTTTGCAGCGCCGCAATGAACCTTCGTCTCTGCTCAGCCGTGAACGCGGGATTGTCGTCTGGACTCGCAAAATGCGTGAAGATGCCTGCCAGCCGCACGTGCTGCGCCGCCTGAATCTTTTGATAGAGCGCGGCCGACTGTTCGTGCCAGACGCCCAGCCGGCCCATGCCTGTATCGATTTTCAGATGCACCGGAACGGCTCGGCCCGCTGCGCGGCCGACGGCCTCGAAGCGATCCACTTCCTCGGCGCTGGAAACCGTCGCGGCCAGATCGTGGTCGGCCAGAAAGCGATCTTCTTCCGGCAGCAGCGGACTAAGGACGAGGATCGGCCAGCCGGGGCCAAGTTCGCGCAGGGCGGCCGCCTCGGTCACGTTCGCCACCGCAAACAGGTCCGCGCCCGCATGCATGAGCCGGGCGGCGACGTGGTGCAGGCCGTGGCCGTAGGCGTCCGCTTTCACCACGGCCACGTAGCGCATGCCAGACGGCAGGGAAGCGCGAATGAGCTTCAGGTTGCGCTCGAGCGCGGCGAGGTCGATTTCGGCCCAGCAGCGCAGAGGTCGACTGGGGGAGGTCGTCATGATGCCGTCTGCGGAGCGCGATGGATTTGTGGAGTCCAGGTCACGTAGCTTGGTTCCTCATGGAGGAAGGCATCCGGTGCCTCCACCGCGCGAAACAGGTCCGCCTTGGCGGTGCGTGGCAGCAGATCAGCGACCACGTACGGCACGCGCTCAACGCCCGCAGGCAACGGTGACCAGTTTCTGAAACCTTCGGGTGTGGCCAGGCGCCCGGAAAGTTCAGCCGCAGCGACCCGAACAAGGCCGTCGGTCGCGCGATAGCGGTTCCACTGATCCCTTCGTGCATCGGAAATGACGCTCGTCCTCTCGCGCTCTGCCAATCCATGCCACACCAAGGCCAAACTCGAATAGGCAAACACCGGCCGCTTTTTCAGTGTGGTCCACGCGCGCAGGGCCATCGCGGCGGTGCGAATGCCGAGGACCGAGCCGGGTCCGTCGCAGAAGGCAAAGGCCGCGACGCTTTCGAGCTCCACCGGCAGCGCCTCGACGCTGCGAAAAAGTCCGACGCCCGCCTCGGCCTCGGAACTTTCCCAACATGCGGAGCCGTCCGGGGCCAACACTCCGACCTGAATCCGGGGCGACGCGGCATCGAGGACGAGCAGCGGCGCGTGCGAGGAAAGCAGATCGTGAAGACTGGGCATCTTTTCGCTGCAACGAAACGGCGCGCGCGAACGCCGCGCAAGCGCGCAATCCGGCATTGACCGTTCAGTCTCGCGCCGTAGCTTGACCAATTCTCCCAGTCACAAACCTTCGCGCCACTTTTCCCGTGAACATCCAAGTCAACGATCTCTCCGAAACCCGCAAGAGCCTCGTCATCACGCTCGATTCGAGCGAGGTGGCCGCCGAACACCAGGCCGTGATCGGGGAATACACGAAACTCGCCCGTCTCCCGGGCTTCCGTCCGGGCAAAGCGCCGGCCGCGATGGTCGAGAAGCGTTTCGGCAAGGAGATCGCCGACGAGTTCAAGCAGAAGGTGGTCGGCCGCGCCTACCGCAGCGCCTTGGAGGACAAGAAACTGGATGTCATCAACGTCGTGAACGTGGAGGAGGGGAAGATTGAGACCGGCCAGTCCGCGGCCGTCACGATCACCGTCGACGTTCGTCCCGATTTCAAGCTGCCCGAGTACGCCGGCCTCCCGACGCAGGTCGAGCCGGCCGAGGCGACCGACACGGAAGTCGACAATGTCATCGAGCAGCTCCGCGCGGAACGCGCCGACTTCAAGGTGGCGGAGCGCGCCGCGCAGAAGGGCGACTACGTGAAGCTCGCCTACGAGGGCTCGGTTGAGGGCAAGCCGATCGCGGAGCTCGCGCCGGACAAGCAGATCTATGGCAAGGTCCCGCAGACCTGGGAAGAGGTCGAGGGTGCGCAGGAAGGCGTGATCCCGGGGCTCGGCCGTCAACTCGGCGGTCTCAAGACGGGAGAAAAGAAAACCGTCGAGATCACGTTCCCGGTGGAATTCCCGCCGGTGGCCGCGCTTGCCGGGAAGAAGGCTTCCTACGCGGTTGAAGTGCAGGAGATCCGCGAGCGCATTCTGCCGCCGCTCGATGAGGCCTTCTTCAAGGAGCAGAAGGTTGATGATCTCGCCGGCCTGAAGAACCAGGTTCGCACCAACCTGAAAATGCAGAAGGAATATCAGAACCGCGCCGCGCAGCGCCGCCAGGTGACCGATGCGCTCGCCGCCAAGGTGGACTTCCCCGTGCCGCAGAGCCTCGTGGACGCGGAGACGCAGGGCGTGCTCCGCCAGTTCATCGAGGAGAACATGCGCCGTGGCGTCGCCGAGGAGCAGTTCGAGAAGGACAAGAAGGAGCTCTTCGAAGGTGCGCGCAAGGCCGCCACCAATCGGGTGAAGCTGCAGTTCGTGTTGGCGAAGATCGCCGAGGCCGAAAAGCTCGCGGTGACCGAGGCCGACATCGACAACTTCATCTATCGCGAGGCGATGCGCACCAACCAGAAACCGGAGAAGCTCGTCAAGGAGCTCACGCGCGATCGCGACCAGCTTCGCTCGGTGCAGCAGTCCATCATTTTCGACAAGGCGGTTGATTTTCTCGTCTCCAAGGCTACGGTGAGCACCATTCAACCGAAGTCTTCGTAAACGAGAAAACACCATCGTGAGCTACTACGTCCCCATCGTCCTCGAGAACACCGGCCGCGGGGAGCGGTCGATGGATATCTATTCCCGGCTGCTCAAGGACCGCATCATCTTCATCGGCACCCCGATCGACGATATGGTCGCGAACCTGGTGATCGCGCAGATGCTGTTCCTGCAGATGGAGGACGCGAAGAAGGACATCCACCTCTACATCAACTCGCCCGGCGGCGTGGTGACAGGCGGGATGGCGATCTACGACACGATGAACTTCCTGCAGTGTGACGTCGTCACGTACTGCATCGGCATGGCCGCGAGCATGAGCACCGTGCTGCTGGCCGGTGGCACCAAGGGCAAGCGCTTCGCGCTGCCGAACAGCCGGATCATGATCCACCAGCCCTCGGGCGGCGCCGGCGGCCAGACCGCCGACATCGCCATCGCCGCGCGCGAGATCATCCGCTGGCGCAAGACGCTGAACGAGACCATCTCCCGCCACACCGGCAAGAACCTCGAGCAGGTCGAGAAGGATTCGGATCGCGATTACTACATGAGCGCGCAGGAGGCGAAGGCCTACGGCATCGTCGACCACGTCTTCGAATCCACCCGCGAGGTTCAGCAGACGCTCGGCGTCAAGACCGCCGCCTGAGCGGAACTCCGCGCTCGACAGTAGCCGTCGCCTGCCGCCAGCTTTCGCGCCATGGCCAAATCATCGCGGATGACGCTTTGCTCGTTCTGCGGCAAGTCGCAGGCGGAGGTGAAGAAGATCATCGCCGGCCCGGGCGTCTACATCTGCGATTCCTGCGTCAACGTCTGCAAGACGATCATCGACCGCGAGGTGAAGACGCCGGCGGCGGAGCCGAAGCCGACGGTTCGTCTGGTCAAGCCTGCGGAGATCAAGAAGAAGCTCGATGACCACGTGATCGGCCAGGATCACGCGAAGAAGGTCCTCTCGGTCGCGGTGTACAACCACTACAAGCGGCTGATGTTTGATGCCGGCCAGTCGGCCAAGGACCCGGCGGCGCTCGCGCCCGAGTTCAACGAGGTCGAGGTCGAGAAGAGCAACATCCTCCTCGCCGGTCCGACCGGCTCCGGCAAGACGCTGCTCGCGCGCACGCTGGCCAAGATGCTCGATGTTCCCTTTGCGCTCTCCGACGCCACGACGTTGACCGAGGCCGGCTATGTCGGCGAGGACGTCGAGAACGTCGTGCTGCGGCTGCTGCAGGCGGCGAATTACGATGTGAAGAAGGCCGAGTGCGGCATCATCTACATCGACGAAATCGACAAGATCGGCCGCAAGACCGAGAACGTATCGATCACTCGGGACGTGTCCGGCGAGGGCGTGCAGCAGGCGCTGCTCAAGATTCTCGAAGGCACCACGTGCAACGTTCCGCCCCAGGGCGGTCGCAAGCACCCGAACCAGGAATACATCCAGATCAATACGGCGAACATCCTGTTCATCTGCGGCGGCGCCTTCGTCGGGCTCGACGACATTGTCCAGCGGCGCCTCGGCCAGCGGAACCTCGGGTTTTCCTCCATCCAGTCCCGCCAGGAAACGCTGGCTCCGGAAGCGATGATGAAGGCGCTCGCGCCGGAGGATCTCATCCGCTTCGGGATGATTCCCGAGTTCATCGGCCGCCTGCCGGTGGTGTCCGTCCTCGATCAGCTCCAGGAAGCCGATCTCGAAAAAATTTTGCTGCGGACGAAGAACGCGATGGTGAAGCAGTACTCGAAGCTTTTCGCGATGGATGGCGTTCGCTTGCGCTTCACGCCGGACGCGGTCCGGGCCGTGGCGCGCAAGGCGATCGAACTCAAGACGGGCGCGCGGGCGCTCCGGGCCATCATGGAGAATCTCATGCTCGAGGTGATGTACGACCTCCCGCAGCGCGAGGATATCGCCGAGGTCGTGATCGATGCCGCGGCCGTCGCCGGCAAGCGCCGCCCGACCTTCCGCAAGTCGGTCAAGGGCGAGAGCGCGAAGAACGCCGCCTGATCGTCAGGCGCAGAAATTTAAAAAGCCGCGGAACGCTCCGCGGCTTTTTGCTTTTTGGTCTTCGCTGCCCCTTGTCGCAGCCGCCGTGAGACGGCTGGGGCCGCGCCGGGCCCGTCGCGCCGGCGGCGTTGCTCGCTTACCAGTGGGCGTAGTCGCCCTTTTCGAGGCCTTTCGCGAATTCCACCAGGAGCTTCACGCAGTTCTCCACGTCCTCGAGATCGACGACCTCGCTCGGGGTGTGCATGTAACGCAGGGGAATGCTGACGAGCCCGGTTGCCACTCCGCCGCGGCCCATCTGGATCGCGCGCGCGTCGGTACCGGTCGGACGCGGGTCGGCCTCGATCTGATAAGGGATGCGGGTCTTTTTCGCCGCCTTGAGCAGCCGGTCGAAGACCTTGGGATTGATATTCGCGCCGCGGCAAAGGATCGGTCCGCCTCCCAGCGTGGTCTCGCCATATCTGCGGTTGTCGCAATCGGGATGATCCGTCGCATGGCCCACATCCACCGCCACCGCGATGTGCGGATTGACGAGATACGCGGCGGTCGTGGCGCCGCGAACGCCAATCTCCTCCTGCGTCGTGGCGACGCTGACCACCTTGGCTGCGAGTTTCTTCTTTTCGGCCGCCAGGCGGATGAGCGTTTCACCGATCACGTAGGCGCCGACCTTGTCATCGAAGGCGCGGGCGGTGCCGATGCTGCCGTGGATGAGCTCGAGTTCGTGATCGTACGTGGCCACGTCGCCGATCGCGACCCGGGCCAGCGCCTCTTTCTTCGAGCGGGCACCGATATCGATCCAGATCTCGTGCTTCTTCGGGACTTTCTTGCGGTCCTCGTCGTCCATCAGGTGAATCGCGCGCTTGCCGGTCACGCCGCGCACCGGGCCGTTTGCCGTCTGGATGATGACACGCCGACCGGAAATGATGCTGAGATCGTGTCCGCCGATCGTGTCGAAATAGATGAAGCCCGCGGCGTTGACGTAGGTGATGATCAGGCCGAGCTCGTCGATGTGGCCGGCGAGCATGAGCACCGGGTCACCGTCGGGGTTGAGCGTCGCGATCCGGTTGCCGAGGGCATCGTTGGCATAGGTGTCGGCGGCCGGCTTGACGTGACGATCGAAGACCGCCTGGGCCTCGGCTTCATAGCCGGAGGGTGAACGCGCGTGAAGCAGCTCGGTCAGAAAGGCGGGGACTTTATAGGTCGACATCGCTTTAGTCTCGCCCCTTTCCGGCGGTCCGCAAAACGTTTTTGGCGAATGACCATCTATCCCGCGATCGATATCAAAGGCGGCCGTTGCGTGCGGTTGACCCAGGGCCGGGCCGACCAGGAGACCGTGTATGCGGAGAACCCGGCGGACGTCGCGCAGGAGTTCCGCGCGAAGGGCAGTGCCTGGGTGCATGTGGTCGATCTCGACGGTGCGTTCGCCGGCGAACCGCAGAATCTGCGCGCGATCCAGGCAATCGCCGCGGTCGGTCTGAAGGTGCAGCTTGGCGGCGGGCTGCGCACGCGAGCCGCCGTGGAAAAGGCGCTCGGCCTCGGCGTGGCCCGGGCGGTCATCGGCACCCGCGCGGCGGAGAGCGAGGCTTTCGTCGGCGAACTGGTGCAGGCGTTCGGCGATAGGATCGCCGTCGGCATCGATGCGAAGAACGGCCAGGTCGCGGTGAAGGGCTGGGTGAGCACCGTCGGCACGGGCGCGCTCGATCTCGCGCGGAGCATGGATCGGCTCGGCGTGGCCACGATCATTCACACCGACATCGGCACGGATGGCATGCTGACCGGCCCGAATTTTCCCGCGCAGGAAGCGATGCTGGCGGCGGGCAAGTTCCGCGTCATCGCGAGCGGCGGCGTGAGCCGGCGCGAGGACGTGGTGAAACTCGCGGAGCTGGCGCGAGGTCACGCCAATCTTGACGGGGTGATCGTCGGCAAGGCGCTCTACGAGAAGCGCGTCGAGTTGTCCGACTTGCTCAGGCTGGCCTCCGCTCCTGCGCGATAAGGCGAGTCCTTCTGCGGCCCGGCGGTAGACTAGATCCGTTCGGGAAACAGGAGGTAGTCGGCGCCAACGCGATCGGCCGGGGCATCCGGCGGGATCGCCTCAAACCGGTAGCCGAGCGGCTTGAGCAGCTCCTCCGTGCCCTGAACCTCCACAGAACTGTGAAATCCCATCAGCAGGATCGGCCGCTTGGCGGTGATCGTGCGCCGGGCTCCGGCCAACGCTTTGTGGCCGTGTCCCTCGACGTCCACCTTGATGAAATCGGGCGCCCTGATTTTCCCGGACTCGACCCAGGCGTCGAGGGCGCAGGTCTCCACCTTGATCTGCGGAATATCCGGCCGCCACGTTTCCCCCTCGTAGAGGAGATGGCCGACGGTCGAGGCCGCGGCCACGTCGGCCTCGAGCAAAAGCTGCTGATGGCCCGGCTGGTCGGAGACGGCACAGGGAAAGGCCTGGGCCCAGGACAGGCGGTTTCGCCGCAGATGCAGCTGCAGCCGGGAAAAATTCCTCGGATGAGGCTCGAAGGCGGCCACGGCCCCGCTCGGTCCCACCCGGCGGCCGAGTCCGACGGCAAAGAGTCCGAAATGGCTGCCGAGATCCCAGACCGACTTTCCGCGCCAGTCCATCAGATCGATGAGCCGGGCTTGGATCTGGGGTTCATGGAGGCCGCGCCAATAGGAAGTCCAGGGAAACAGGCTCCAGCTGGCCCCGGCCGCGAGGCCGCGCTGCACGCGCACCGGCAGGTGGGAAATCGGCGGGAGC
>CALFNJ010000302.1 GCA_937902865.1 uncultured Opitutaceae bacterium | reverse complement strand
GGCCGCAGCTTGAGCGTAAGCAGGGTGGCGTTGCCCGAAATGGTGTTCCGGCGGGCGGTGATGTTGCGCACGAGTGTCGCCTCGCTGCCGCAGGTCATGCCGTTGCCGTCGCCGAACTCGGTGTCCTCGACGAGGATGTTCTCCACCGCCGGGCTGGTCTGGTCCTTGTCGGCGAGCGGCCCCTTCGTGCCCTTGAACGCGATGTTGTCGTCATTCACCGAGATGTAGCACTTCCGGATCGTCACGTTCTGGCTGCTGTCGATGTCCATGCCGTCCGTGCTCGGGCCGCGCAGGCCGTTGACCGCGCTCGGCACGGTGACGCGGAGCCCCTCGATGACGACGCCGTTGCAATTGTAGACATGCAGGTTCCAGAAGCCGGAATCCTGCAGGCTGATGCCCTCGACGCGCACGTCCTTGCAGCGGTCGATGAACAGCAGCCGCGGACGCTCGACCTCGAGGTTCGTGCAGCGAGGATTCTCTTTTCGACGCTGCCAGAAGGCGTTCCAGTAGGTCACGCCGTTGCCGTCGAGGTGGCCCTTGCCGCTGATGCGGACGTGATCCATCTGCTGGACGTTGACGAGCGCCATGCGCCAAGGCTCGAAGTGACCCTCGATGCGGGTTTCGCGCTTGGGGTAGTCCTCGATGTTGTCGGAGCCGAAGAGCACCGCGCCCTCGTCGAGATAGAGCTCCACGCCCGGCTTGAGGAAGATCGAGCCGCTGCGGAACTTGCCGGCCGGGATCACGAGCACGCCACCGCCGCCGGCCTGCAGTTGGTCGATGCCCTTCTGGATGGCGACGGTGTTGAGCGTCGTGCCGTCGCCGACGGCGCCGATGTCAGCGATCGAGAGCCGCTTTTGCGGAGCGCTCGATGAGGCGGGGCCCTGACAAGCAGCAGTCAGCAGCAGCGCGAGTGAAAGAAACAAGGGGCGCAACACAGTGGACGGGGTCATGGGAAAAGTGAGTCGGGGAAATTTCGATTTGGGAAGAGGGAAGCGATCTCGGCGGATTTTATTATCTGGAACTCAGGGAATCAGGAAAAGACCGGGGAGCGTTCGGCAACGGAATCCCGAGATCGGCGCTTCTGCGGTCGTGGCCTGCTCTGGGTCGTGTTCCTGATTTCCTGAGTTCCAGATAAACTCATCCGGATTTAATTCTTACTTTTCTCGACCTCGACGGCGAAGACGTAGGTCGGCCCGAACATGTTCGAACGGAAGATCACGTGCTTCTGGTCGGGCGTGAAGAAGGCGTTGGGCTCGAGGGTGTACTTGTTCTTGTGCAGGCTGACGAGGCGCTCGGGATGGAAGACGCCCGGACGCACGAGGTTGTCACCGAGCGAGCCGGAGTCGTTGAGCAGCTCGGGACGGAAGAGATAAACCCACTCGTTTTCGGACGAGGCCCATTCGACGACCGTGTCGGAGCCGCCGTCGCCGCAGAACAGTTTGTGATCGGGCGACTGGTCGTAGTGGATCGACCAGGCGTTGATGTTCACGTGGTACCAGTAGCGCTCGCCGGTCTCGACGTTGTAGCCGCCGGTGAAGTGGTCCACGCCCCAGGGGAAACGGATCTCGTACCAGATCGTCTTGCCGTCGCGGCTCCAGAATTCGTGTCCAACCGCCTCGAGGCCCATCGTTCGCTTGTGGATGAGTTTGTTCTGGGTGCCATCGGCGCGGATCGTCCAGATGCGATCGACTTTCCACCACGTGCCTTCGTGGCAATACATCAGCAGGTTGGGATCGGTGGGGGAGAACTGCAGGTGGTTGAGCCAGTCGGTGCTGTGCTCGATGATGTTCGTCATCTTGCCGGTGCGGAAATCGAGCGTGAACATCGTCATCGGCTGACGCGAGGCGAGGCGCGCATCCATCATCAGGACCTTGTCGACCGCGGCGCCGAGCACCTTGCCGCGATTGGCGGCTTCGCTTTCGCTGACGACGGCCATCGGCGCCTGGGGCGTGGCCGGGCGCGCCGCGGCGGAGGGGTCGGTTTCGTTGAACGTGCCGGCACCGAGCGTCTCATCGGCGTTGATCGCCGAGATGCTCATTCGCGGCGGCAGATCCGCGATCTTGCGGGTTTCGCCCGTGTCGATGTTCGTGCCGTAGAGCGCGGAGGGCGCTCCGGCGCCGCCCCCCTTGGTGTAATAGACTGTCGGCGTCTTGTGGCCGACGACGATCACGCGCGCCGGCGCGGGCACGAGCGGCCGGGTCTTGAAGGTCGCGAGATCGACGACGGAAATCCCGCCGCCGGTGGTGTAAACCATCTGCTTCCCGTCGGGCGTGCAGGAGTTGTCGTTGAAATAGAGACTCGCGGAGCCGGGCTCGTCCGTGATGCGGATGACCCGATGGCCGGTGTCGGGATCGATCCACGATTTCGGCGGAGCTTCTTTGGTGGCGGTAGCGGAGTTGGCGGCAGCGGCGGTCAGCAGGGGCGCGCCGGCTCCGGCGGTGAGAAGAGCAAGGGCGAAACGCAGGGCGGGGAAGCTCATGGGGTAAGAGGGTGAGCGAACGAAACCGAGGAAGCCCGCGAAGGCGAATCCATATCTGCCGTCGCGGCTGGCTCCAAATTTCGGAGGGTTCACCACAAAGGCACAAAGACACGAAGGGTACCGATTCCGCAGGTTCGACAATCGAACTTTGTGTCTTCGTGCCTTTGTGGTGAACCTTCCGACGGTCAGCATCGAAAATTCAGGTAGTGACTCAATTTGCCAAGCTGAGCGCAAAGGAGCTTGGGCATCCCAATTCGCCGCGTGGTTCTCCGATCCCGTTAGCCGCAAAAAAGCGCAAAGCTCCCAAGTTCCGGCGCTGCTCTCTCGCGCGCCTATAGGCGCGAGGGAGACTCTGCCTAAAAGTGAAGATCCTTTGGGCCTTTTTGTGGCCAACCGGATTGAAGTTTGGTCTCCCAAAACGGTCACGGTTCGCCTCAGGCAATCGCCTCAAAAATTTAAAATGAGGCATCACCGAAATTCAAACGGACCGCATTGCGTAAAGGCAGGCGTGTAACCCAATAGGTTACTTGATCCATGCGTCGACGGCGCATGCTTCATCGGGGGGAGCCGGAGGTTTTCACCTGTTTCCTGTCCTTGGCTGCAGGGACCTGGATTCCCGCCTTCCCTCATCGGGACGAATTCCCCTAGATCATCGGACTTCTCGTCTTCCCGTGGCTCGTCGTTCCCATCGCCCTCCTTTCACGCCGGCTAAAAATCTGCCGTCGGAGATTGCGCCCGGGAGCGGGGCAACTGCGATGGTCGCGCGGACGGAGGACCGTCGTTGGGAATCGTTTTTCATTCTGGCGCTGGTCGCGGCGGTGTTTCTCGCGTACCAGCCGGCCTGGCGGGCGGGATTCATCTGGGACGACGACGCGCACGTCATGCCGCCGGACATGCGGTCGTGGCACGGCCTGTGGCGCATCTGGTTCGAGGTGGGCGCGGTGCAGCAGT
>CALFNJ010000301.1 GCA_937902865.1 uncultured Opitutaceae bacterium | reverse complement strand
TCGGCTTGATCTCGGTCGCCGGCAAAACGAAGCCGGCGCCGGAGCGCGGGCGCACAGGCCAGCGAGATAGCCATTGAGCCAGGCGCGCTGTTCGGGTGTGAACGGAGCGGACTCGGGAATGACGGGAACGAGGGCGGGCATGGAAAAGAAAAATCAGGAGGAGAATATTTCCTGGATCTGTCCGACGGTGTGGCGGCGCGTCCAGGCCACGAACGATTCGCCGGCGGCCTTTCGCTGCTCATAGCCGGTGAGCAGGTTTTCCACGAGGGCCGGCACCTCGTCTGCGCGGACGCCCCGGAAGATCTCCCGCGCGATGCCCTGCTCGTCGCCCATGCCGCCGCCGAGGACGACGTGATAGGCCTCGCTGCCGTCGGCGAGCTTCGCGCCGACGAGGCCGATGTCGCCGCAGTAGTGCTGGGCGCAGGAGTGCGGGCAGCCGGTGAAGTGGATGTTGACCGGATGGCTGAGGGTCGACCGGCGCGTCGCGAGCGCGCGGGCGAGAGTCCCCGCGTGACCCTTGGTATCGCAGGAGGAATACTTGCAGCCGAAATTGCCGGTGCAGGCGACGATGCCGCCGGCCGCGTTGGACGGCTCGACCGCGAACCCCTGGCGGAGAGCGCTGCGCCGCACCGTCTCGACGAAGGCGTCGGGAACATGGGGAACGATGACATTCTGCCAGACGGTGAGCCGCAGTTCGCCGCGGCCGTAGTTGGCGGCGAGATCGGCGAGCTGCCGCATCTGTTTCACCGAAAGACGTCCCACCGGCACGCCGAGCCCGAGGGCGGCGAGCCCGCGCTGGCTCTGCTTGTAGGCGCCGACCCAGCCGTGCTTGAGGTACGGACGTCGCGGCTCGCAGGCAGCGAGCGGGAGCCGGCGGAGACGGAAGGCCAGCCGGCGTCCGGCTTCCTCCACGAATTTTTCCACGCCCCATTTCTCGAGCAGGTATTTCAGGCGGGCCTTCTTCCGATTCGTGCGATCACCGTGCTCGTTGAACACCCGGAGCATTGCGGCCGCGACGGCCACCACCTCGTCGGGCTTCACCAGCAGTCCGGCGTCGCGGGCGAAGTCGCGGTGGCCGCTGATGCCGCCGAGCTGCACGCGAAAATAGAGGCCGGGCTCGATCCGCTCGCCGGCGGAGGCGGACGCCGCGGTCGCGGCATGGCCGGCAAGAGACTTTGCGGTGACGAGGCACGCCTGGAAAGCGAGGTCGTTGGTGTCGGCGGCGGCGGACAGCGAGCCGCCGCTGTCGAAGGCGATATTGAACTTGCGCGGCAGGCCGAAGAGATCGCGGTGATTGAGAATGTAGTGGTGCAGCCCCTTCGCGTACGGTCGCACGTCGAGGAGCTCATCGGGATCGAAGCCACTGTTCGGCGACGCAGTGAGATTGCGGACATTGTCGGCGCCGGCGCCGCGCGACGTGAGACCGAGGTCCTGCAGGCGCACGAGGACTCGGACGATGTCGCGCGGCCGGAATTCCCGGATCTGCAGGTTGGCGCGCGTGGTGATGTGCGCGTAGCCCCCGCCATAATCGGCGGCGAGATCCGCCAGGCCCCGCAACTGGAGCGAAGTGATTTCCCCGGCGGGCAGCCGCAGGCGCAGCATGAAACTATCCTGCGCCGGCGCGACGTGGAAGAGCCCGTGGAACTTGAAGCGGAATGTGTCGGCCTCGTCCGGGAATTTATCCGCCTCCGCGTGCGCCACCAGCCGATCCCAGATGTCGAGCGGGTTGAGATCGTACTTCCAGCGCTCCGGCTTGCACAGCTCGCTGAGCGGCGTGCCGAAGACCCTTTCCTCTGTAGGTGGCGCGGCGAGATTGGGGTCCGCTGCTCCGGCGGGAGCGGCGGAGATCCGGCCGTCGGCCGTGTGCCCCACAAACGGAGGCTGGGCCGCGAGCGCGGCGAGGAAGCCTTCCAGATACTGCTTTTGCTCCGGTGTGAAACCGGGATCGGAAGCGGCAGGTGCGACGGAAGCGGGCATCGGAGGTGCGGTGGCGATGAGAGTCAGGTGAGGTCACGCAGGGCGGTAGAGCTCGCGACGTGGGGCGGGTCTGAGACCCGCCCGACCTTCGAGCCTGCTCGCTTTTCGCGTAACCGGTTGGGCGTGGCTTGAGCGCGCCGGATCAGGCGCGCGCCGGCGCGGCGGCAGGCGGAGCGATGGCGGCCGGTGCGACGGGTGCCTCCTTGCCCGAAGGATAGGTCCAGTAGAGGAACAGGCCGGTGAACAGGAGGCCGCCGACGATGTTGCCGGCTGTGACCGGCAGCTGATTCCACAGCCACCAGTCGGCCACGCTGACCTTGGCGCCCATCATCATGCCCGTGGGAATGACGAACATGTTGACCACGGAATGCTCGAAACCCTGCGCGAAGAACATGACGACCGGCAGCCACATCGCGACGATCTTTCCGACGGTGGAATGGGAAGTCATGGCCATGACCACGCCGAGGCAGACCATCCAGTTGCAGAGGACCGCCTTCACGAAAACCGTGATCAGGCCGGCCGTGCCGTGGGCGGCGTAGGCGTTGGTCTTGGCTTCGGCGAGCGCCACGAGCTTGGCGGCGACGCCGGCGGGCGCCTCGGTCCCCATGCTGGTGAGGGCGACGTAGAGCAGGAGGCCATAGACGACGCTGCCGAGGAGGTTGCCGAAAAACACCCAGCCGAGATTGGCGGCGACCTGGGCGGGCGAGCGCTGGCCGGTCACGCCGGCGAGCGGCACGAGCGCGAAGCTGCCGGTGACGAGCTCGAGGCCGAGCAGCACGATCATGACGAAGCCGGCGGGAAAGACGAGAGCGCCGACCAGCGGCACGTTCGTCTGCAGCGTGGCGGTGAGCGCGAGGCTGGTGGCGAAACCCAGCAGCGCGCCGGAAAGAAATCCGCGGATGAGCAAGTCCTTGGTCGAGAGCCCCGCCTTGGCGGTGCCCGTGGCGATCATGTTTCTGACGACGTCGAGCGGTTTGATGTAGTCCATGGTGAGAAATTTTCTGCGATGGTTTTAGCGTGCGCCGTACCAGCTCCGGCGCTGCCGGCGCGAAGACGGGCGCAATATTTTAATCGTTTCGATGCGGTGCGTTCATGGACGGCGCCGGGCTCAGAAGGAAAATTCGGTCTGCAGCCACAGCCGGTCCGTATCGAAGAACGGCGGTTTGCCGTCGTAGCGCGCCACCTTGGCCAGGATGGTCCAGTAGCGTCCGAACTTGTGGGAGAGCTGCGCGTCCCATTCGCGGCCATAGTCGAGATCGCCGCGGTCGGAGCGGAATTCGTGATAGACCAGCCGGGCGGGAAACGCGCTCGCCGCGCCGAAGCCGACGGAGGCGGAAGCGTCGCGCAGTCCGCGTGCCGGCGTGGCGAGAAACAGGTCGGCCCACCCGTTGAACGCGTGCAGCGTGGCAAGCGGCGTGGCGAAACCCTTGCGACCGCCGTCGCTGCCGAGCACCTCGTAGCCGACGCCGAAATCCCAGGCCGCAAACGCGACGCCGAGCTCGGCGTCGCCATAGTCGGCGGAGTAGCGGACGGGATTATTGCCGGCGTCGCGCTGCGTGGCGTATTCGGCGCGGTAGGTGAGCTTCACGTCCCGGGTCACGGGCGCGGCGCCGGCGAAGTTCGCTCCGTAGGTCGCCGACGAGTTGGCGGCGGAATTGCTGAAATCGAGCAGGTAGGCGTAAGCCGTGAGCTTGCCGGCGGCCCAGCCCGTGTAGCTCACGTTGACCAGATGAGAGCGCGAATTGAAATCGGGCTGGGCGGGTTTGTCGCCGTAGACGCGGCTGACGCGCCAGACGTAGCCGTAGAAGACCGAGACATTTTTGAGCGGCTTGGCGGTGAGCGTCGCGGCGTCGAAGGTCTGCATGTTCTGCCGCCAGCCCGAATCGCCGACGAAGCGGGCGTTATCGAGCACGAGCCGCTGGCGCCCGCCCTTGAGCGTCGCGTCGAGGGCGGTGTAGCTCAGCCACGCCTGGTTGACGTCGGTGCCCGGCGGATCGGCGATGACGGTGCGCCCGGCGCCGCCGGGATTCGTGCCGGCGGCGTTGTAATTTTCCGACGGTCCGAGAATGGAGGTGTTCTCGCCCTCGACCATCGCCTGCCAGCCATCGAAGGGGGCGGTCGTGAAACCGAGACGCGTACGCAGCGTGAACGCATTGGCGTCACGGAGATTGTCCTGATCGGCGTATTCCCAGCGCAGCCGACTCTGCACGCTGAGTTTGCCGGCGGCGAACGGCGGAGGCGGAACGATGGCATCGGCGGCCGCGGCCGAAACGCCGGTCACGCCGGCGAGAACGAAGGCCGCGAACAAACATGTTCCGCGACGAGCGATGAAGAGGAGGAGGAGATGGAGTGGTCGGTGGTGCATGGTGAAAGTTGGGCAAGGGAAACCCCGGCGGCGCGGGAGGACGCCGAAGCACGGAGCGGAACCGGATCCGGTGGTCAGCCGGTCAGCACGGTGGCGGCGGACAGCGGCGAGGCCGGCGGAGCGAGCGGCGGAGGATGTCCGCCGACGGCCCGACGATGGAGATCCTCGCGAAACAACAGCGCGGGCAGATGGGCGGGCGGAGGCTCGAGCAGACCGGCCGCGACGAGATCGCGCTGCAAGGCGCGCGCGTGGTCGACTGCAGGCACGTTGGCGTTGCCCCGCTGGAAAACATGGAAATCCGGAATGGCTTCCGTCCGCCCGTGACCGCTGTTGAAGCGGCCGAGCAGCGCGGGTGCGATCACGCGGGCCGGGAGATTGAGATAGCGCGGACCGGAGAGCAGCGTCGCGAGCGGTTCGCGGTGCAGCGGCTCGTCGCACCAGGCGCAGGCTTCGGCGATGGCCGCGACGAGCGCCTCATGCTCGGCCGCGCGCTTTTCCGCGAAACGGCGCGTGACCATCAGGATTTTTTCGAGATGACCCGGCGCCTGGGCGGCGCTCCACGCGGGGCACCAGCCGGCGCCCTCGCGCACGGCGAGGGAATTCCAGGGTTCGCCGACGCAGTAGCCGTCGAGCGTGCCGGCCGCGAGGTTGCGGAACATCTGCGCGGGCGGCACGATGACGATGCGGACGTCGCGGTCGGGATGAATGCCTTTGGCGGTCAGCCAGCGACGCAGGAACAGATAATGAGAGGAGAACGGAAAGACCGCGCCGAAGGTGAAGCGATTTTCGCCGTGTCGGGAGCGGATCAGGGCCTGGAACGAAGCGGCGTCAGCGACGTCCGCCGGGCGGAGCCGATGCGAAAGCGTGAGCGCGTTGCCGTGACGATTGAGGACCAGCGCGGTGAGCACTTCACTGGGCGGGCAGCCGATCCCAAAGTGCGTGGCCCAGAGCATGGGCGCGGGCGCATGAGCGGCGTCGAGTTCGCGGTAGATGATTTTTTCGCGGATCGTGGCCCAGCCGACCTCGCGACTGAGCTGGACGGACAGCCCGCGCCGGGCGAAGCAGCCCAGCTCCTGCGCGACGATCAGCGGCGCGGCATCCGTCAGCGGCACGAAGCCCAGCCGCAGCGGCCGAGGGCGGACCGGAGCGGGAGCGGCGGCGGGCGGAGCAGAGCGGCGGAGTGGATCCATGAGCGCGACGATGCCCCGGGAATAGCCGCCGGCGTGCCATGAAAGCGGGCTGGCGCAATTACTGCTGATGAAACGATTCATCCCGGCGATGAGCCGGCGTCATCCATGAAGTCCATTCTCGATAGTCGGCAGCTGCTCGCCTTCGCCGCCCTCGCGCGGCGGGGCAGCTTCACGTTTGCGGCCAAGGACTTGTTCCTCACGCAGTCGGCGATCAGCCACGCGATCAAGGCGCTGGAGGAGGACGTCGGCGCGCGTCTGGTCGATCGCACGGGAAAGCGCGTGCTGCTCACGCAGGCGGGGGAGCAGTTTCTCCGGCACGCGGAAAAAATCCTGCGCGAGATGGAGCTCGCGCGCACGGGCCTCGACACGCTGACGAAGTGGGGCCACGGACGCCTGCGCCTCGGGGCGAGCACGACGACGTGCCAGTACATTCTGCCGACGGTGTTGCGGGAGTTCAAACAGAGCTTCCCAAAATGCGTGATCAAGATCGAGCCGGGCGATCACCTGCACCAGTGCGAGCTGCTGCGCGGCAATCATATCGATTTGGCGATCATGCTGGAGCCGCCGGGCACGGCGGACCTGACGTTCATCCCGCTGTTTCAGGACGAGCTGCGCTTCACCGTCGCTCCGCTGCATCCCTGGGTGCGCGCCGCCCGCCTCACCCGCGAGGCGATCAGCGCGGAGACCCTCGTGCTTTACAACAAGGCGAGCTATACCTTCCGCCTCGTGAGCGATTATTTCCGCGAGGAGAAGATCATCCTCAGCAACGTGATCGAGCTCGGCAGCATGGAGGCGATCAAGGAGCTGGTGAAAGTCGGCCTCGGCGCCGGCGTGCTCGCTCCGTGGGTCGTGCGCGCCGAACTGGAAAACGGTTCGCTCGTCTCGCTCCCACTGGGCACCCGGAAGTTGCGACGCAAATGGGGCGTGGCCCATCTCAAGGGCCGCCGCCTCGCGCTCGCCGAGGAAACCTTCGTGGGCCTGTGTCAGAACGTGACGGAGACGCTCCTGCCGGAACCCGCGGTGGTGTCAGCGTAGGGAAATCAGAAGGGGAATCAGGAGACTGGAGATAGGGGCAGGGGAGGGGGAGATGATGGCCTTGAGAGAAGGTGAACGTGAGCGCCGGTTTGCTTCTCCTGTCACCAGGCTCCGTTCTCCCGTTTCCTGGTGACTCTTCAATGCCCGGGGCGGGGCTCGAACCCGCACTTCCTTACGGAAAGGGGATTTTAAGTCCCCAGCGTCTACCATTCCGCCACCCGGGCGCAGTGATGGCGCGGACTTTCAGGCGCACGGCCGCAAGGGTCAATGTTTCGGAATGTCTCACGCAGAGGACGCGGAGAACACAGAGCCCAATCCGATGGAATTTCTTCATAGTCTCCATGCCTTCGGTGTGAAACTAGGTCTTAGGTCTTGAATGAATTGAACCTTGCTGGGCTTGGGGCGGTTCGGCACGGTGCACAGCTTGTGAAAATCGGTTTTCTCGGCGGGAGTTTCGACCCGGTGCATTTTGG
>CALFNJ010000300.1 GCA_937902865.1 uncultured Opitutaceae bacterium | reverse complement strand
GGGTCGAAGAGACGGACTCCGCCGGCGCGGCCGGCATGAGGCCGGTGCCAAAGAGGGCAAGCACCGCCAGGCTGACGCAGCGCCAGGAAACGAGGAGCGGTGACAGTTTCATGAGAGTTTAGAAACGCGAAGTGAGGGACAGGGTGACCGACGTGTGATCGTAATCGGAAAAGCTGAACGTCGACCAATTTCTAAAAAACACATAAGTCAGCGAACCTTTCAAGTGGTTGTTGATGGTCCGGTTCAGGGTGGCGCTCCAATTCCATGAAGTGTCCCGCCGGCCCGCACCAAGCAGGCCAAGGAAGCGGCTGTAGCTCCAGCCGGTGCCGAAGTTGACGCTGGTTTTCGAATTCAAGGCGTATTGGGCGTCGAGAGAGGCGGACAAGGCATCGACCGAAGTGTCGGTGGAGGTGGTGGAAACGGACTTGCTCAATTGTCCGGTGACGTTGAAGCGCTTGGTAAAGTTCCATACCGCGCTCGCGTTTGCGGTCCATGAGCCGTAGCTCTTGTCGCCGGTTCCCTTGGGCACGTTCACTTCATAGCCGGCGCGGAGCGTGCCCTGGAGCGGGCCGATGATCCGACCGGGGACGCCGGCGGTGAAGGAATGGTCGTAATTCTTGGTGCTCGCGGAGGTGGCGCTCTCGGTGAAATGATAGCCGGCCAGCAGGTCGCGATCGGTGGTGTAGACGTAAAACAAATCGAGGCCGGCGGAATAGGTCGCCAGGTCGACCACCGAAGTGTTGTCGGTGAAATCACGCAGCGTGTAGCCGACATTGCCCGAGAGAGAATAGCGTTCGATGACCGGATACTTGAGGTTGAGGCCGGCCTCGTAAAACCATGATTCGTTGCGAAGGTTCGCCGCAGTGTCGGCGCGGCTCTGGCGCGCGGCTGAAAGGGTGAACGAGCCGGTGGTGCGGCCGGTCTGTTTTGTAAACTCGGCGGCGAAGGTCGGATTCTGAAAGTCTTCCCCGTGATTCTTGCCAAACTGGCTGCTGTTCACCGACACACTGGCGTCGAGTCCGATCAATCCCGCGTGTCGCAGGAAATTCGCGCCCAAGCTGAGGCTGTAGATATAGTCCCCGCCGCCCGCCGAGTTAGCGAAAATATTGGAGTCATAGCCAAAGCTCGCGGAACTGTTGATGAAGAGCTGGTTTTTTCCGGCGTCGATACTGACAAGGGCAGACACGGGCAGGGCAGTGATGCCCAAAGACAACAGTACCGCGATCCCGACGCGGCATATGCGAGAAAAACCCATGAGACGCAGGAAAAGAGAGATGTTTATTTCGGAGCCAACCGAGCAGGACTGACGGTGAATTGAACCGGAAGATCCGCAGGCGAAACCTCAACCGGGACGATCTCCTGTTCGGCTCCGGTCTTGCCGTCGGTGTCGAAGGCCGTGACCGGCGCACCATTTTCCGGCGTGCCCTTTTCAGCCTCGCCTGGTCCCGCGCCGGTTTTGCCGACCACCTCGAAATACACGGTCTTTTTCGCCATGCAGGCCATCGAGACCTTGTCGTCGAGGGGATTCATCTCGTTCTGCGGAATCTGCGCGATCTGGACGATCGGCGGAGAACCGGCCGAACCCTGGCGAATGATCGCCTGCTGTCCCGCGTGCAACGACTGGCCGCCGAGATCGATGTTGCTGCCGATGCCACCGCGGACCGTGCTCTCGCCCTCGATCATGGAAACCTTGGTGAACTGCTCGTTCGTTTCGATGATGACCTTGCGTCCGCGCACATTGATGGTGGCCTGCGGCGTCTGGTAAACCATGCTGCTGCCCGCGACCATCTTGCTTGTGCAGAGGCCGATGGCGCCACGAGCCAGGAATGCCTGGGTTTGGGAAATCGACGGCTCCACATCCATGTCGGTGCGATTCGGAGCGAAAGGCTCCTGCGCAAATTTTTTGACCTCAAGGCGCGTATCCGAATCGAAATAGATGCCGGTGCCGTTGGAATAGACCATCGAGGAGGAGTTCTTGTCCTTCTGACTGTCATCCTCCGCTTTCTTCGTCTCGATGACCGTGCCCTGCGCGGTATGGACCGTCTTGCGTTCCAGTTCCTCGATCTTGTCGCCGGTGTTGATCTCGGCTTCGCCCTGGACGTCGGTCACGAAAAGCTTGCTCGCCGGATTGCGCCTCTGGGAAGCGGCGGAAGCCGAAGTGAGGCCGCCAAGCAGCAAAAAGGCGGCAGCCGGAGCCACCCGGAGAAAAAATAAATTACCTAAGAATCTGGTTTTCATTGGCTTGAATATATCTTTGGAGACGGTGAATGTGGTTTGTCTGATTTCTAGGGGTTTCCCCCTAGAATGGCAAGCCCATTCCCCGTCTCACCCTTCAACGATGATGTTGATGATTTTCCCCGGTACGTAAACCACACGTTTTACCGGTTTGCCGTCAAGATAAGGGGCAACTTTCGGATGCTTTCGAGCCAGCTCCACCGCTGCGTCCTGGCTCAGACCGATCGGGACCAATTGATCGCCGCGGTGCCGTCCATTGATCTGGAAGACCAGCTTCGTTTCCGTTGACGCCACTTTCGCCGGATCGAATTTCGGCCACGGCGCATGGAGGATCGAGGATTTTTCTCCGAGTCGCGACCAGAGTTCCTCGGCGAGGTGAGGCGCGAAGGGGGCGACGAGCTGCAGCAGCGCGCGGATGGTGTCGCGGCTGACCGCGGACGATTTCTGCACCGCATTGACGAAGATCATCATCTGCGAGATCGCGGTGTTGTAGCGCAGGTTCTCGATATCCTCGCCGACCTTCCTGATGGTCTCGTGGCGCAGCTTGGTCAGTTCGGCCGGCTCGGGTGCGGCGTCGGAAATTTTCGGGTTGGGTTCGCCTTCGGCGTTCAGGCACTCGCGCCAGATCTTGTGAAGGAAGCGATGCACGCCTTCGATTCCGCGGGGATTCCACGGCTTCATCGCCTCCAGCGGTCCGAGAAACATCAGATACAGCCGCAGAGTGTCGGCGCCATAGGCTTGGATGACTTCGTCCGGATTCGCGACATTGCCGCGGCTCTTGGACATTTTTTCGCCGTCTTCGCCGAGAATGATGCCCTGATGGAACAGCTTGGTGAAAGGCTCCGACGTCGGCACGACGCCGAGATCGAACAGCACTTTGTGCCAGAAACGGGCGTAGAGCAGGTGCAGCACGGCGTGCTCGGCGCCGCCGACGTAGAGGTCGGGCACGCCCCAGTATTTCAGCGCTTCGGGCGACGCGATCGCCTGATCGTTCCTGGGATCGAGATAGCGGAGATAGTACCAGCACGAACCCGCCCATTGCGGCATGGTGTTGGTCTCGCGGCGGCCGCGCAGCCAGCCCGCTCCCGGATTGGGCTGGCTGGCGGGCCGGCTCGCTCCGGTCGACGGCTGATACCAGATCTCCAGCCAGTCGGTGATCGCCGCCAGCGGACTTTCGCCCGTGCCGGTCGGCTGATAACTTTTCACTTCGGGCAATTGCAGCGGGAGCGCGTTCTCAGGCAGCGGCAGCGCATAGCAGGTCTGGCCTCCGATCACGCAACTGACCGGTTCCTTCGGCACCGGCAATTTGCCACCGGTGGCGCGCAGCGCTTCGTGATAATCGGATTCGCTCACCCAGACCACGGGAAACGGCTCGCCCCAATAGCGCTGACGGGAGAAGAGCCAGTCGCGCAGCTTGAACTGCACCGTGCCTTTGCCGCGGCTTTCCGCGGTAAAGCGTGCATCCAGTTTTTCCTTGGCTTGAGCGGGAGTCAGACCGTTGCAGTCGCGCGAATTGATCAGGCGCACGTCGCCACCTTTGTCACAGAACGGCATCTCCACGGAATGGCCGTCAGCGGGCGCGATCACCTGCAGGACGGGCAGGGAAAACCGCTGCGCAAATTCGAAGTCGCGTTCGTCGTGCGCGGGCACGGCCATGATCGCGCCGGTGCCGTAGGTCGCGAGCACGTAGTCGGCGATCCAGATCGGGATTTTCTCGCCGGTCGCCGGATTGAGCGCGTGGCTGCCGGTGAAGACGCAGGTCTTGTCCTTGGCGAGTTCGGTCCGCTCGAGATCGCTCTTGGAAGCGGCCGCCTTGATGTAGGCGTCGACGGCCGATTTCTGCCCGGGCTTGGTCAGCTGCGGGACGAGCGGATGTTCCGGCGCGATCACCATGTAGGTGGCGCCGAAGATGGTATCGACCCGAGTGGTGAAGATTTTCAGACGCTGGCCCGGTAGTTCCGGCAGATCGAATTCCACTTCGCTGCCTTCGCTGCGGCCGATCCAGGCGGCCTGCATGCGCTTGGTCGAATCCGGCCAGTCGAGTTTTTCCAGATCCGCCAGCAGCCGATCGGCGTAGGCCGTGATGCGCAGCACCCATTGCCGCAGCGGCCGGCGTTCCACGGGATGGCCGCCGACCTCGGATTTTCCGTCGATCACTTCCTCGTTGGCGAGCACCGTG
>CALFNJ010000299.1 GCA_937902865.1 uncultured Opitutaceae bacterium | reverse complement strand
GTTAGCAAGAAGTCTGAAGCCCGACCCGATTTCACCACAGAGACACCGAGGCACGGAGAGGACCGATACAGATGATTTTGGATTTCTCCGTGCCTCAGTGTCTCCGTGGTGAAATTCCGATGGATTGATGTCATCAATCTTCCCCCGCCAGGAATTTGGGAAGCGCCTTGGCAAATTCAGCAGCGAGCACGCCCTTCACTTCGCCCAGCTCAACTGGCCGGCCGAGCTCGGCCTGCAGCGAGGTGACGGTGCCGTCTGCGGCGCGGATGCCGCAGGGGACGATGCCGTCGAAGTGGGTGAGGTTGACGTTCACGTTCAGCGCGAAGCCGTGGTACGCGACCCAGCGGCGGACGGCGACGCCGAGCGCGGCGATCTTGCGCGAGCCGAGCCAGATCCCGGTCTTGCCCTCGCGCCGGCCGGCGGCGAGGCCGAGCGAGCCGAGGCTGGCGATGAGCACCTGTTCGAGAAACCGCAGGTACGCGTGCAGATCCTGCCGCGCCGCGAGTGAGACGATGGGGTAGCCGACGATCTGCCCCGGACCGTGATAGGTGATATCGCCGCCGCGATTGGTCTTCGCGACCTCCACGCCCTCCTGCTGGAGCCGCGCGGAATCCCAAACCAGATGCGCATCCGCACCCTGCCGCAGCCCGACCGTGAACACCGGGTCGTGCTCGGTGAAAATCAGCGTGTCACCGATCGTCCCGGCGATCCTTTGCCCGACCAATTCCTCCTGCCGCCGCCGCGCGTCGTCATAGTTCGTCCGACCCCAATCCAGCACCGTCAACGCCGCCGGTGTAGCGGAAGGGACGGAAGGAAGGGACGACGGCATCTCCCATCACCATCGCCAACAGTATGTCCAGTGCAAGTCGGGGCGAAAACCGGAGACGGACGTCATGAAGTTGAAGCGCAAAGACGCGAAGGCGCAAAGGGAGGGAAAATGTGCCGAGGCGGTGCGCCGATCTTTGCGCCTTCGCGTCTTTGCGCTTCAAAAATGGATCGGCTGTACCCGCTGTCGCCTGGTTCACCTGAAACATTGCGCCGCTCCGCGAAACCCTTCACGGTGATCGGTTCAATGAGCGACAACCTCCCTGATATCTCCCACGACCAGCATGCAGTGCGCCGGCAGAAGCTGGCCGACCTGCGCGCGGCGGGGGTCGATCCGTTCCGCGCGAATTTCGCGACCACGCACTTTTCGGGGGATGCGCTCAAAGCCTACGTCGACGGCCAGGAGAACACCGTCACGGTCGGCGTCGCCGGCCGCCTCGTCGTCATTCGCGACATGGGCAAGAGCCAGTTCGTCAAGATCCTCGACCAGCAGGGCACGATCCAGCTCTACGTGAAGAAGGACGTCGTCGGCGACGAGGCCTACGCGGCGTTCAAGAAGCTCGACCTCGGTGACATTCTCGGCGCGAAGGGCACGCTCTTCAAAACCAAGACCGGCGAAGTCACCGTGCGGGTCGACAGCTACACGCTCGTGGCCAAGGCGCTGCGGCCGCTGCCCGAGAAGTGGCACGGCTTGGCGGATCCAGAGCAGGTCTATCGTCAGCGTTACCTCGATCTCATCGTGAACGAGGAATCGCGGAAGCGCCTGATGCTGCGCGCGCGCATCGTTTCGCACGTCCGCCGGTTTCTCGAGGATCGTCATTTCCTCGAAGTGGAAACTCCGGTGCTGCAGAACGTCGCGGGCGGCGCGGCGGCCCGGCCGTTCGTCACGCACCACAACGCGCTCGGTGTGGACTTCTTCCTGCGCATCTCGCTCGAGCTCTATCTCAAGCGGATGCTGGTCGGCGGCTACGACCGGGTGTTCGAGATCGGCCGCAATTTCCGCAATGAGGGCGTCTCCCGGAAGCACAATCCGGAGTTCCCCATGCTCGAGGTCTATCAGGCCTACAGCGACCACCGCGGGATGATGACCCTGATCAAGGACCTGCTGACGTCGCTCTGCCGCGACGTGCTCGGCACGACGAAGATCAAGCACGCCGGCAGCGGCGAGGAGATCGATTTCGGCGGCGAGTGGCGCGAGGTGAAGTACAAGGACCTGATCCGCACCGCCACGGGCGACGCCGATTGGTTCAGCCGCAGCAAGGCCGAGAAGATCGCGAAGGCGGAGGCACTGGGCCTGTCGATCAATCCGGCCTGGGAGGAGTTCGAGATCACCAACGAGATTTTCTCGAAGAAGATCGAGCCCACCCTGATCCAGCCGACCTTCGTCATGAACCTGCCGAAGGAGCTCTGCCCGCTGGCGAAGATCAATCAGGAGGACCCGACCACGCTCGACGTCTTCGAGCTGACGATCGGCGGCATGGAGATCGCGCCGGCCTATTCCGAGCAGAACGATCCCGACGTGCAGCGCACGATGTTCGAGGCGCAGGCCGGCGAGGACAAGCAGAGCATCGACCAGGACTTCCTCAATGCCCTCGAGCACGGCATGCCCCCCGCCGGCGGCATGGGCGTCGGTATCGACCGCCTCTGCATCCTCCTCACCAGCGCGGAGAGCATTCGCGACGTGATCCTCTTTCCGCAGCTCAGGCCGGGAGCGGCCTGAGCGGATTTTGGATTTTCGATTTTGGATTGGGCAGGCTCGAACCAGGGGCTCAGGTCCGCCGCATGACTGCGATCCATGGGGACGCGACCTCCCGGTCGCGTTGATCGGTGGTTGCTCCACCTGATTGCCGCTAAACAGATTGCCGGTCACAACCGCGCCTGCTCTCCTCCCTCCGCGGTTCTCGGTTCGCTGCCCGAAATCGAAAATCCAAAATCGAAAATCCAAAATTCCGCGATGCCTTGGTATCTCTACCTCGCCCTGAAGCAGCTTTTTCCCGCGGGGAGAAAGTTTCCGTTCTTCACGGCGATTTCGGTCCTGGGGGTGGCGCTGGGAGTGATGGTGCTGGTGGTGTCGACGAGCGTGATGGGCGGATTCGGGCGCGAGATCCGGCGCTGGACGGTCGACACGACGGGTGATGTTCAGGTGCGGGCGGACGGCGGGATCAATCGTCCGGCGGACTTCCTCGCGCAGCTGACCAAGGTCCCGGGCGTCGTGGCGGCGACGCCGTTCGCGGAGGGTGTGGTCATGCTCGAGCACAACCTCAAACCTTCCTATCCCGCGGTCCGCGGCATCGACGTGGAACGGGTCGAGGCCGTCACGCCGCTTTCGAAATACATCTACTTCGGCAAGCTCGACGACCTCGACGACGACTCGGTGATCCTCAGCTCCCAGCTGGCGGCGGCGATCGGCGCGCGGGTGGGGGACAAGGTCGAGGTCTATTCGCCGCTGCTGATCGAGGCGCTGAAAAGCGACGAAGCCTATCTCGGCCGCGAGCTGCGCGTCTGCGGCATCTTCGAGATCGGGCACCAGGCGCTCGACAGCTCGCTCGTGTTCGTGACGTTACGGACGATGCAGGACCTGTACGGCCGGCGTGGCTCGGCCGACGGATTCGACGTGAAGATCACGCCGGGCCTGGATCCGGATGAAGCCGCCGCCCGCATCAATGCCGCGCTGCCACCGGCGCTGCACGGTCACGCGCGGTCGTGGATGGAGATCAACCACGACCTGATCTTCATCCTCCAGCTCGAGCAGAACATGATCTTTTTCCTCCTCACGTTCATCATCATCGTGGCGGCGTTTTCCGTGACCAGCTCACTGCTGATCTCGGTCGTGCGCAAGACGCGTGAGATCGGCCTCCTCGGCGCGCTCGGCGGCCAGCCGCGCCAAGTCGCGGCGT
This sequence comes from uncultured Opitutaceae bacterium, assembly GCA_937902865.1. Classification (GTDB taxonomy): domain Bacteria; phylum Verrucomicrobiota; class Verrucomicrobiia; order Opitutales; family Opitutaceae; genus CAIUWA01. The sequence goes on along the minus strand of CALFNJ010000299.1, from coordinate 8,473 downwards.
GCTTCTGTTTTCAGGGACTCGTCATCGGCATGGCGGGCACGGTCACGGGTTTGGCCCTGGGCGCCACGGTGCTCACTTTCCGGGACAACATCGTGGCGGCGTTCACGCGTCTGACGCAGAGCGAGGCGGCGATCGAGCGGTTCTACCAATTCAAGCAGCTGCCGGCGCATTATTCGGCCTCCTACATCACGGCGATCATCGTCTGCACGATCACGGTCTGCACCCTCGCGGGCCTGCTGCCCGCCTGGCGCGCGGCCCGGTTGAAGCCGGTCGAGGCGCTGCGCAGCGAATGAGGTTTTCCACGAAGACGAAACCGACGCCCTCATGAATCCCGCTCCGTCTTCTTCCGCCACCGACGCCGCGCCGGTGCTCCAGGCCGCCGGCCTGCGCAAGAGCTTCCTCAGTGGTGAGGGGAGCATCGAGGTGCTACGTGGCGTCGATCTCAGCGTGATGGCGGGGGAAAGCGTCTCGGTGCGTGGCGAATCCGGCTGCGGGAAATCCACGCTGCTCAATCTCCTCTCGGGTCTCGACACGCCGGACGCGGGCACGCTGACCTGGGCCGGTCATCCGCCCCGGGGAGATCGCCGCGCGGCGTTTCTCGGCATGGTTTTCCAGTCGTTCTATCTCATTCCCGAGCTCAACGCCCTCGACAACGTGCTCATGGCCGCCCGCATGCTGAAGCCGCCGGGCGCGGCGGAGCGCGCGCGCGCGGCGGATCTGCTGGCGCGCGTCGGCCTTGCCCCGCGGGCGACGCATCTGTCGACGCAGCTCTCCGGCGGCGAGCGCCAGCGCGTCGCCGTGGCCCGGGCCCTGATGAATTCCCCGCAGTTGCTCCTCGCCGACGAACCGACCGGCAATCTCGACGAACGCACGGGCGACGCCGTCATCGAGCTCCTGCTCGAGCTCTGCCGCGAGACGCGCACGGCGCTTGTCCTTGTCACGCACAACGCGGTGCACGCCGGCAAAACGTCCCGCCACCTCTCGTTGCACAACGGGGTTTTTCAGTAATCGGGTCGGGAGGTGGGGCGCGTTATCCCTAACGCGCCGAAACCGTTGCCTGCGTTCCAGGACTGAATGAGCGAACCGGCGCGTTAGGGATAACGCGCCCTACCTTCTGCGCCTCTGCGCGAAACTTCCGGATAATGGTCCGCCCGATTTCTTCCTTCCGCCTTCCTCCTTCCTGCTTTTCACTGCGCCCATGGCTTCCTCCAAGATTCGCTGCGGCGTCGCCGGCGTAGGTTCGCTCGGGCAGCATCATGCCCGCATCTACGCGGGTATGCCGGGCGCGGAGCTGGCGGGAATCTTTGAGACGAGCGACGCCCGCGCGGCGGAGATCTGTGGGAAGTTCAACTGCCGTCGGTTCGGCTCGATCGAGGAGCTCGGCGAAGCCTGCGATGCGGTGTCCGTCGTGGTGCCGACCGATCGCCACGCCGAGGTCGCGTTGCCGCTGCTGGCGCGCAACACGCACTTGCTGATCGAGAAGCCGCTCTGCGCCAGCCTCGAGGAGGCCGAGCGCGTCCTCGCCGCGGCGCAGGCCAACGGCTGCCTCGTTCAGGTCGGCCACATCGAACATTTCAACCCGGTGATGAGCTTCCTCGAGAAGCAGATCGACGAGCCGCGCTACATCACCGCGGAGCGGCTGGCGCCGTATCAGCCACGTGGCACGGAGGTCGGCGTCGTGCTCGATCTGATGATCCACGACATCGGGATCGTCCTCGCGCTGGTCAAGTCGCCGATCGCGAAGATCGACAGCGTCGGCGTCACCGTGCTCTCGAAAAGCGAGGACATCGCCAACGCGCGCATCCAGTTCGAGAACGGCTGCGTCGCGAATCTCAGCGCGAGTCGGATGAGCACGAAGAAGGCGCGCGAGATTCGCATCTTCCAGTCCGACGCCTATCTCTCGCTCGATTTTATGAACCAGGCCGGCCACCTCGTGAAGAAGAGCGACATCATCGCCTACGGCCTGAAGATGAAGGTGGGACTGGTGAAGGCCGGCGACCTCAGCGCGATCCCGGTGAAGGAAATTCCGATCGAAAAGGGCGAGCCGCTCGCCCTCGAGCTCGCGCATTTCGTCGACAGCGTCGCCAAGGCCAAGCAGCCCAAGGTCGGCGCTGCCCTCGGCAAGAGTGCGCTCGAGGTTGCGATCACGATCACGGAGCAGATCCGCGCGGCACAGAAATGATGCGGTGTTTGCAGTGAAACGGAGCTTGGTCCGAACCTCCGGAATTTAACCACAAAGGCGCAAAAGCACGAAGAAATCCGAATCTGAATTCAGGCTGCTGGATCGATCTTCGTGCTTTTGTGCCTTTGTGGTGAACCTCCGAAATTAGACTCCATCCGTGTCCACGTCATCGCTGCTTCCCTTGAGTTTTCCGCCACCGGTCCGAGGTCGGGTCGATCTGCTGATCGTCGCGGGCGAGCATTCGGGCGACGAGCATGCGGCGCGGGTGGTGCGCGAGCTGCGCAAATCCCATCCGGAGCTCGCGGTGGCGGCGCTCGGCGGGCCGCGGCTGGCCGAAGCCGGAGCGCAATTGCTGTACGACCTCACCGCCTCCTCGGTGGTGGGAATCGTCGAGGTGCTCCGCAATTACTCCTTCTTCCGCGATCTCTTCAACGAGACGCTGCGCTGGCTCCGGGAATATCGGCCGCGCGCGGTCTGCTTTGTCGACTATCCCGGCTTCAATCTCCGTCTGGCGGCAGCGCTGCGGGAACAGGGCCTGTCGGTGAAGGGTGGCGGCACGATCCGCACGCTCTACTACATCTCCCCGCAGGTCTGGGCCTGGAAAGCTGGGCGGCGTTTCGCGATGGCGCGCGATCTCGACGCGATGGCCGTGATCTTTCCGTTCGAGGTGGAGTGCTACGCCGACACGACGCTGCCGGCGGAATTCGTGGGCCATCCTTTTGTCGCGCCGGGTTACGCGGCGCCGGTCCGTCATGACCGTTCGGGTCCCGTGCTGCTTCTGCCCGGCAGCCGGCGTCAGGCGGTGACGCGCATTTTCCCGGTCCTGCTGAAGGGCTTCCTCGCCTCGGGCGAACGCGAGGCGGTCGTGCTCTATCCCAGCGACAACATCCGGGCCGTGCTCGAGGCGGCGCGTCCGCCGCCGAATGTGCGACTGATGAAAACCGGCGCGTCGTCCGTGGCCGCGTCCGCCGTGCTGACTTCCAGCGGCACGATGTCGATGCATTGCGCTCTGGCGGGCATTCCGGGCGCGATCGCCTATCGGGCGCACCCGCTGACCTATCTGCTCGGCCGCTGCCTCGTGAAAGTGCCGTACCTCGGCATCGCGAACCTGCTGCTGGATGAGCCGATGTACCCGGAATACATCCAGGGGGCCGCGACGCCGGCCGCGCTGGCGGCGGAAGTGAAGGCGGGCGTGCATGATGCGGCGCGGCAGGCGCGCACCGCGGAGCAGGCGGCGCGACTGCGCGCGCTGGTGAGCGTGGCGGCCGGAGGCACCGCGGCCGAGTGGCTGGTGAGGCGAATTACCTAAGGGAAAGAGGTTGGCGTTTGTGGAGGTTCCTGCTGGCGTCGGCAGTCCTTGATGCCGCCTGAGGACACCCCCCTACCACGCCACGGACGACGCAGCCGCGCTCTCGCGTTGGTCATTTTGCTGGAAGGCATCGCGCTGTCGGTCGGTGGCTGGTGGTACGCCGGCGTCGATCGGGGACCCGACTTCGCGGCCGAGCGGCAGCACCTGCTGCCGTGGCTGATCCTCGGCGCGGGACTCGCGTTCACCGTGCTGTCGAGCGTGCTCCTCTGGGCGCTGGCGCGCGGCCGGGCCCGCGCGCTCGGCAAGGCCGCGGCGGTGACGACGAGCCTGCACCAGAGCGAGGCGCAGGCGCGCCGCCTGGCGCTGGTGGCGAGCCATACCGCGAGCTCGGTGATGCTGACCGATGCCGAGTGGAAGATCGAGTGGGTCAACGAGAGCTTCACCCGCTTCTTCGGCTACACCGCCGAGGAGGCGATCGGCAAGCGGCCCAGCGAGCTCCTGCACGGGCCGGAGACGAACATGGCCGTCCTCGACCAGCTCAATGCGGCCTGTGCCGCCGGGCGCTCCTTCCGCGGCGAGATCCTCAATTACACCAAGAGCGGCGGCACGCATTGGATCGAACTCGATATCCAGCCGCTGCGCAACGAGGCCGGCGAGATCACCGGCTACATGGGCCTGCACCTCGACGTCACGGAGCGGAAGCGTTTCCAGGAGGAGCTCGCCCGCAAGGAGGCGCAGTTCCGTTTCATCTTCGAGTCTTCTCCCGTCGGCATCTCGTGGCGCTCCGAGAGCCCGGACGGCAACGTCGTCCGCCTCGTCAACGACGCCCATGTGCGCATCTGCGGACTCTCGCGCGAGGAAGCGGAGCAGCCCGGCGCGTTCGCCGCGATCAGCGATCCGGAGGAGATGGCGGCTCAGGATCGGTCCACCGCGCGACTGGAGTCGGGCGAGATCAGCGAGTTTTCGATGGAGAAGCGCTACAAGCGCCGCGACGGCGTGACCGTGTGGGTGATGCTCACCCGGCAGCGTAAGGGTTATGCGGATGGCTCTTTCGAGGACCTGACGACGATCGTCGACATCACCGACCTCAAGAAGGTGCAGGCCCAGCTGGCCGGCCAGGATGCCCGCTTCCGTTTTATCTTCGAACTCGTGCCGGTCGGCCTCTCGTGGTTCGAGGTCGGACGCCAGCGTGACACGCACCTGGTCAACTCCGCCCATGCCCGCATCACCGGCGTGCCGGTGGAAAAGAGCCGTCAGCCCGAGGCGTACAGCCTGGCGACGCATCCGGACGACCGCGCCCGCCAGCTCAAGCTCACCGAGCGTCTCCAGCGCGGCGAAAGCGATCACTTCACCCTCGAAAAGCGCTACATCCATCCCAATGGCGATGTCGTCTGGGTGGTGCTCACCGTCCGCATTTTCCGCGATCCGAACACGGGCGTCGATCAGCAGGTGGCGACCTTGATGGATGTCACCGAGCTCAAGCACCAGGCCGACGAGCTTCGCACCGCGATGGAAACCGCGGAGCGCGCGAGCCTGGCGAAGAGTCAGTTCCTCGCGATGGTCAGTCACGAGATCCGCACGCCGATGAACGGCGTCATCGGCATGACCTCGCTGCTGCTGGATTCGCCGCTGACCCGAGAGCAGCAGGAGTACGTCGAGACGATCCGCCAGAGCGGCGATTCGCTGCTGACGATCATCAACGACATTCTCGATTTCTCGAAGATCGAGTCCGGCCGCCTGGAGTTCGAAAGCGCGGACTTTTCGGTGCGCGAGTGCGTTGAGGGCACGCTCGACCTGCTGGCGCCGAAGGTGGCCGAGAAGCGCCTCGATCTGCTCTACGAGATTGCGGACAACGTGCCCGGCATGGTCCGCGGCGACAGCACCCGGTTGCGGCAGATCCTCGTCAATCTCCTCGGCAACGCCGTCAAGTTCACCGAGACCGGCGAAATCGTGCTCACCCTCCAGGCGAATCCGAAGGATGAGTGGTGGGTCGAGATCCGCTTTGCCGTGCGCGACACCGGCATCGGCATTCCGCCCGAGGCGATGCAGCGGCTGTTCCAGTCCTTCTCCCAGGTCGATGCGTCCACCACCCGGCGCTTTGGCGGCACGGGTCTGGGACTGGCGATCAGCAAGCGCCTGGCCGAGCTCATGGGCGGAACGATGTGGCTCGAGAGCGAAGTCGGGCGCGGCTCGACCTTCCATTTCACGATCGAGGCCGAGCTCGTCTCGAGCAAACCGCGGCCCTACCTCACGGCGGGCAAGGGGCATCTCGCCGGCAAGCGGCTCCTGATCGTCGACGACAACGCGACCAACCGGCGCATTCTCACGTCGCTGCTTTCCAGCTGGGGCATTTCCTCGCAAGCGGCCGCGTCCGGTGCCGAGGCGCTGACCTGGCTCCGGGAGAGTCAGCCGTTCGACGCCGCGATCCTCGACATGCACATGCCGGAGATGGACGGCGCGATGCTCGCCCGGGAGATGCGCCGCCTGCGGCCGGCGCCGCAGCTGCCGCTCGTGCTGCTGTCCTCGCTCGGCCATCGTGAGCACGCGACCGACGGCGATTTGTTTGCCGCGTATCTCACCAAGCCGGCGAAGCCTTCGCAGATCCAGGAGGTGCTCGCGTCGCTGCTGAAGGACGATCCCGTGCGCAAGGCGGCCACCGCGCATCCGTTCACCGCGCCCGTTCCGGTGCCGGCCGCGGGAGACCGGCGGCTCGACCGCATTCTCCTCGCGGAAGACAATATCGTGAACCAGCGCGTCGCGTTGCTCATGCTCAGTAAGCTCGGCTATCGCGCCGACGTGGCCGCCAACGGCCGTGAGGTCGTGGAGGCCGCGGGGCGTCAGACCTACGACGTGATCCTCATGGACGTGCAGATGCCCGAGGTCGATGGCCTCGAGGCGACCCGCCAGCTGCACGAGCGGTGGCCGAACCGTGGCGACCGTCCCTGGATCGTCGCGATCACCGCGAACGCCATGCAGGGCGACCGCGAGCGCTGCATCGAGGCCGGCATGGACGACTACATCAGCAAGCCGATCAAACTGGAGGAACTCGCCACCGCCCTCGACCGCGCCCGCGCCGAGCGGCTCGCGGGCAGCTGAAATTCCGACGGATCGGAATCAGTGCGATCGATGTCAGGCCGAGGAAACGCCGTCGGGCGAAGACAGCCCTGACGCGCCTTCATCTTTCTGGCGTGAGGCGGCGATCTGCGGTTCGATGTGGCGCCAGAGGGTGGCGGCGCGTTCGCCGAGCAAGGTGCGGCACTTGGCGATCTCGGCCTCGCGCGCGAGCCGGTTGCGCTCGGCGATCTTCGCCAGGTCATCGAGATTGTAGAGAAACACGTTTTCCAATCCGGCGACCGCCGGATCGATGTCGCGGGGGAGTGCGAGGTCGATGAAGAACAGCGGCCGCGCCGGGCGGCGGCGCATCGCTGCGACGACCGCGGCGTGCGAGACGACGAGGTCGGGCGCGGAGGTCGAGCCGACGACGATGTCGAAATCCGCGAGACGTGCCTCGCGCTGGTCGAAGGGCAGGGCGCTGGCGCCGAATTCGGTCGCGAGCTCCATTGCGCGCTCGAGGCGACGGCTGGAGACCGTGAGCGCCGAGGCGCCGCGGCTCTGGAAGGCCCGCGCGGTTTTTTCGCCGATTTCACCGGCGCCGAGGAGAAGGATCCGGGCCTCGGCCAGGCTGCCGAAAATGTTGAGCGCGAGTTCGACGGCGACGTTGGCGACGCTCACGCGGCCCTCCGTAATGGCGGAATGAGTCCGGGCGAATTTCGCGGCCTGGAAGGTCTTCTGAAAAACGCGGTTCAGCACCGGCCCGGTCGTGCGCTGGGCCTGCGCGGCGGCGTAGGCCTCCTTCACCTGGCCGAAGATTTCCGTCTCACCGAGCATCTGCGAATCGAGCCCGGCCGCGACTTCGAAGAGATGCTGCACGGCCTCGAGATTGCCGAGGCTCAGGCGAAATTTCTCGAACTCCTCGACCGTGAATTGGCGCCGGGCGCAGAACGCGGCCTGGACGCGTCCGGCGGCTTCGGCGGTTTCCGCCACACCGTAGAACTCGATCCGGTTGCAGGTGCTGAGCAGCGCGAATTCCCGCAGCCCCGCCGTGCCGGCGAGCTCGGTGTGGAGCGCGGAGGCGGACGCGGCGTCGAGCGACAGCTTCTCGCGCACGGCGAGCGGTGCGGTCTGGTGCGTGGCCCCGATGACGAAGAATCCGGGGCGGTTCATGAGCGATGGGCCTCCGTGGTGGCCAACGTCGGCACCGGATGCCGGCTGTCGTTGACGGCCCAGAGGGAAAGCAGCGCCGCGGCGAAGAGCGCGAGGCAGGTCCAGGCGAACCGGCCCGCGAGCAGCTTGCGGGTCAGGCGCAGCCCCAGCACGACGCCGGCGGCCGCCCAGACGGCGACCGTGATCAGGATCTTCGGGGCGTTGACCGACTCGGTGTTGCGCAGCCACCAGACCGCGCCCACGCCGAGCGAGACGGACAGCAGCGTCACGCCCGCGCCGAGCAGGCGCACGCCGATATGATCGAGATCGATGATCGAGGGCAGGAAGGAGAACCAGCCCTCGACGTGCTTCGACTTGAGCGAGTAGTTGCGCAGCAGGAGCATCAGCGACGTGAGCGCGAGCAGCGCGAACACGCCGTAGCTGAACAGCGCCAGCGCGGCGTGAAATTCAATCCAGGGATTGGAGCCGAAAATTCCCACCTGGCGCGTGGCGTCCCAGGCCGGGATCGCGAGCGAGCTCACGGACAGTGCCGCCATCAGGCAGCCGGTGAAATAGCCGAGCATGCTCGAGCGGAAGGTCACGCCGATGGCGAGGTAGAGCGTCGTCGCCGACCAGGTCGTGAACTGCAGGATCTCGAAATAGTTGCCGAGCGGGCACCCGCCGACCGCCCGGCCGCGCAGGTAGAGTCCGACGAATTGGCAAATGTAGCCGGCGGTCACGAGCAGGTAGTTGAACACCGACGAATGCGGCCGGCCCCG
>CALFNJ010000298.1 GCA_937902865.1 uncultured Opitutaceae bacterium | reverse complement strand
CGCGGCGGGTGACGACGTAGAGCCACGCGGCCAGTGGAACTTCCGGCTTCAGCTGACGCGCCTGGCGCGAGAGATCGACAAACACCGACTGGGCGGCCTCCTCGGCGAGTTGCGGCGAGCGGACCTGGCGCAGCGCCGCGGAGTAAACGAGATTCAGATATCGGGCGACGACGGCCGCGAAGGCCTCCTGCGAGTCCTCCTGAAGGTAGCGCTGCAGCAATTCCGAGTCACTCATGCGGTTCTACCTATCTATTCCCGCCGCACGGTGGAATCCGACAGGAAAGCGATGAATCCCGGCAAAGGCATCTCGCGCAGAGGCACAGAAGCACAGAGGTCGGAATGATCGTTCTCCGCGTTTCTGCGCCTTTGCGCGAGTGGAAGAATCGGGGCGGTTGAGGTAGAACGGTGCCGCAAAGCAAACGCGCCCCGAGGTCGCATTCCACCTCGATCAGTGGCTCCCTAGCTCGCGATCGAGATCGATGAGTTGCTTCAGCTTCTCCGGCGCCAAGGGTGGATCGATGTAGGGAGCCAGCTGTTCGAGACCGGCGGCTTTGGCGCCGTTGTTGGCTCGGGCAAACTGCACACGAGCTTTGCTGATCATGCCGTCATAGCCGTCAGGGTCGGAGATCCACGTGCGGGCGTTATTTCCGCCCCCCGCGACGGTGAAGGGGCCACCGTTGGTGTAGAGTCCGAAACGGCCGTCGAAGTCTTCGTCGATGGCGGCTTTTTCCCGGACGATCATCAACCCCTCCTTCGGCAGGTCCTTCATATTTCCGGAGCGGAGAATCTCGTAACGCGGCAGAATCGCGCTGTCGACGGGCGGGTCGAAATAAGGACCGAGGGCTTCCACGTTGGGCGGCAGCATTCCACCGGAGGCCTGAACGTAGGCCGTCATCGCACTTTGCATATACCGGGTGAAGGCGCGTTTTCCGGCGCCGCGTAGGACGGCGAGACTTTTCCGGATGTGGTCCTCGGTATCGAGCTCGGCTTCCCGGGTTAGCAGCAGCCAGTCGGATTCCTGCAGGTATTTGAGCTCGGGAATGCTCGTTTCGGGATGCGTGGCGAACAGGTGGCGGATGGTCTGGATGCGCGCGAGCCAAGGTCCGGTCTCGCCGGCATTTTCGGCTCCGGCGGTCTGGTCGGTCGGACCCGCGGTGTTCAGGGCGGCGATATCCCGGCGCAGAGCGATGAGTTCGCGGAGAGCGGATTCGTGATGGAGCCCTGCTTCGCGGAGCTGATGGTTGAGCGCGGCTTGCCGGTCCTGTTCCGCGATGGTGTGAAGTCTCTCCTGGCTCAGCAGGCGCGATTCGTAGACGAGCCCGCCCGCGCCGAGGAAGAGGAGGGCGCTCGAGACGGCAATAACTCGCGCTGGCGTGCTCATGAGAGAACTTGAAATACCGATGTTGCGCTTCAGGGCGTGGCTGGGACGCCGTTTTGGAGAAATCTTTCCCGCCGCGCCTCCGAGAGGGGCGGCTTGAAGTAGGGGACAAGCTGCGCGGCGCTTTCGGGTGCAGTGCCGTTGTGGGAGCGGGCGAAAGCGCTCAGCGCGTAACGGGTGTCGGCCCGCAGATCCTTGAAGTCGCGAATGCCCGCGCCGCCGGCGCCGGCCTGGATACGCTGATCCTGCGCTTCATCTGGAGAGGTGATCTCCACCAGCTCACGACTGCGCTCGTCGGTCGGGACGTCACGGTTGGAACCAGAATACAGGAGCTCATAGCGATCGAGCATGGCGGCGTCGGGGGCATGCGCGAAGCCGTAGGCCTTGGAAAAATCGGAAGAAAAATAGGGCAGCAAGTCGCGCGGAGACGCCGGGAGCGTGCCGTCATTGGCTTTGACGTAATTGTGCATCGCATCGGCGAGCCCGATGGAAAACCGCACCTTTGCCTGACTTCGCAGGCCGTGAAATATCATGGTGGTATCATCGTCCGAATCCGATTTCGCCCACTGAGCTCCGGTGTACCAGTCCTGGTCGCTCAGGAGTCCGAATTCCGGAATGGTCAGCTCGGGATGGTCTGCGGCCACGCGTTTGAGGCGATTGACCCGGGCGGCGAGCGTTTGCATCGAGGCTGCTAAGGAGGCGTCCGCCTCGGAAACAACCGGAATGGGGCGATTTCGCAGAGCGGCGAGCGTTTGCCGAACCTGGTTGACTTCGCTCTGGGCGGTCGCCTGCTGGGCTTCCATCTGGCGGACCTGGGTGGCGAGCGTCTGGTTTTGCCGGCGCAGATCGGCGGTGTTTTCCCGCTGCCGGTTGATTCGCGCGTATTCGAGGAAAAATCCGCCGGCGAGAAGGGCGACGGCGGTGCCTAGCGCAGCTTTTTGCAGGGTCGTCATGACGAGGGCCTTGGAGGTTTCGATCACGGTCGCCTGGCTCGCGGTGGCGGCCAGGCCGGCCAAGGTGGTGAGGGAGGCGCCGAGCGCGACCGGGGCGGACTGGATCGCATGGGCGGAAAGATTGGTGGTGAGGCCGGCGGCCGTGACGGCGACGCCGCGCTTGAGGAAGAAGTCGCGGAGCTGGTCGACGGCGCGGCTGACGCGCTTCTGGGCGGTGTCGTCGGAAGT
>CALFNJ010000297.1 GCA_937902865.1 uncultured Opitutaceae bacterium | reverse complement strand
AATTCCTGCGGCTCGTCGGAGTTCCACTGACCCTTGAGTCCGTATTTGCGCAGGATCTTGCAGCGTTCCTCGAGCAGATGGGCGACACGCTGGGCCCAGGCCTGATCGACGTAGGGCTTGAGTTCCTTCGGCGTGAAAATCTTCAGCACGCTCTGCTGGCCCACGTACCAGGCCGGGTACGGGTCGTCCGGCGGATCGAACTGCCAGAGCGCGGGAGGCAGGCCGGTTGTGATGGCGAGGCGGGCAACACCGCGCTCCTTGGCGGCGGCGGCTTCCTTCTCGAAATCGGCGAGACTCGCCGCGTCGCGGCTGGCGGCGTCGGAGGCAGCGGCGGCCGCGGGAGCGGGGGCGGCGGCCCGGGTTTGCGCGAAGGCCGGATGGCTCAGCGCACCCAGCGCGAAGAGGCCGAGGCTGGCGAATAAACGCGGAAGCGTGGCAGGGGAGGCATGCATAGGGAAAAACGTCGGCCCGGAGACAACGGTTTGACCAGGCCGGATGGGGGTTGAAAAGAGCCGATCGATCGATCGGCCCGGGAGAAAAAAGCCAAGGCGAGGCCCGCGGCTGAGTCAATTGGCGAGGTGCCAGAGATACCGCTGAAAAGATAGGTAGCAGCCGCCGTGAGGCGGCTGGGTTTGTCGGCTGATAGGAGCGCGGACAACGAGTGAAGACTCGGGCCTCGAGGCGGGCAGGAAGGGTGGGCGCGTTATCCCTCACGCGCCGAAACCTCTGTCCGCGTTTGAGCACCGAATGAGCGGAGCGGCGCGTGAGGGATAACGCGCCCCACCCTCGATCGGGTTTTTAACAGGAGGAATACGGAGTGGGATCCGAGGTCCGGAAATCCGATCTCGGTTCGTCCTCGGTATTCCTCCTGTTAAAAACCGGATCGAGATTTTGATGGAATCGAACCGGACGGGCGGGCCGCCCGTCCCTACCTTCGGAAAAGAAAAAGGGCGGGGTCGAAGACCCGCCCTACGAAGAAGGATTGCCGCAGTGCCGCGGCGCTCGATGGGAGCTTACAGCGTTTCCTGGTCCGCGGTCGCGCGCTGCGTGTCGGCCACGCCGGGCGAGTTGCGGACGGAGAAGCCCGTCACCTTGCGCAGCGAAAAGAACGGCGCACCGGCACCGCGCTGGGCCTTGATGTGTTCGAACTCCGCGCCGGCGACATCCATCAGCGTGATCGCGGGGCGCTGGTCTTCCTGCATGAAGCCGATGTCCACGCGCTCGACCGTCACGTTCTTCGCGTGGCGGATGAAGAAGCCGTAGGCGGGCAGGATGCCGAACATGCTGGGCTCGGGATAACCGTTCTCGCGCTCGGGCACGTCGTAGGCGTCGCGCACCGCACCGGCCGCCGGAGCGGGAGCAGCGGCGGCCGCGCCACCGGTGGGAGGAAGAGCCGGCGTGCCGTTGGGGCCGCCGCCGCGACCGCCCTGGAAGAAGCTGTTGGCGAGCTCCGGCGGCTGCTTCACGACCTGGTCCATGTTCAGGCCGCCCTTGTAGAGGATGCGGATGTTGCTGAGCTGGACGTCCTCGATCGGATGACCGGGCAGGCCGGAGATGAGGCAGGCGTAGCGCGGATCGACGTCGGACGCGTTAATGTTGCTGATCGTGATGCGGCGGACGGTGGCGACCGGCGTGCCTTCGGGGCCGCGGGCGCGGTTGCCGAGACGGATGAAGATCGGGGAATTGGAGACATCGCGCATCGTGATGTTGTTGATCGTGATGTCCTCGATCGGGCCGCCGTCGACCGTCTCGAGCGCGAGGCCGCGGCTGCGGTCGAAGACGCAGTTCGAGATCGTGATGTTCTTGAAGCCGCCGTTCGACTCGGTGCCGAACTTGATGCGGCCGGTCGGGCCGTCGCGATCCGGAGCGCGGACCATCGTGCGCTTGAACGTGCCGTCGAGGAACGAGCCCATGTCATAGCCGGTGGCCTGGCAGTTGGTGATGGTGACGTTCTCGCAGGGGCGGAGGAAGCCGAGGGCGAAGGAGCTCTTCAGGACGATGCCGTCGTCGTTCGGCGCGTTGACGCTGCAGTTCGAGACGCGGACGTTGCGGCAGGCATCGATGTCGAAGCCGTCGCGGTTGGTGTCCACCTTGACGTTATCGAGCGTGAAATTGTCGATGCCGGTGGCGAGGAGGGCGAAGTGGCCGCCCATGAGGATCGAGACGTCGCGGATCGTGACGTTGCGGCAGAGCTTCAGCGCGATCGCCTTGTTGCCGATCGTGGGCACCGCGGGAGTCGCGGGCGCAGCGGCAGGGGCCGCGCCGGCGTTGGCCTGACCGCGCTGTCCGCCGCCGTTTCCACCCGCGCCACCGCCCCGGCGGCCGCCGCCACCGACGCCGTTGACGTTGCGGGAAAGACCCTTGGTGCCGTCGAGGCGGCCGGGCCCGATGATGGAGACGTTCTCGAGATTCTCGCCCCAGATGAGGCTGTTGTGCCAGTGGCTGTGGCCGAAGTCCTGGTACTGCTTGTCACCCCATTCGTTGGGCTCGGGCATATCGTAGTTGCCGAGCTCGGCCGAGGCGGCCGCGGCCATCAGCGTGCTGCCCTGGTCGAACTGGAGCGTGATGTTGCTCTTGAGGCGGACCGAGAAGGAAAGGTAGGTCCCCGCCGGGAAGTGCACGGTGCCGCCGCCCGCGGCGGACGCGGCATCGATCGCCTTGTTGATCGCCGGCGAATCCAGCGTCTGGCCGTCGCCCTTGGCGCCGTAGGCCGTCACATCATAGATGCGCGGGGCCGGCTGCGCGAACGCGGCGCCGGCGCAGAGGGAAAGGAAAAGCGAGCCCAGGAGGCTGCGCGGGAGGGCGGGAAACAACAACGACATGATGAAGCGGATTGAGGTGGGGTTGGCCGCGGTCCGGTGGGAACCGGCGGCGCGTCAGGCCAGACGCATCCTGAAGGTTAAGGATGCGCCGGCCGGGAGATATCGGCGGACCGGGATGGAGTCACCGCAGGGTGACGTCCCAGACCTTCGAGCGGCGCGACTTGCCTTCGGAGCCTTCGATGTTGAGCACGACCACGTACTGGCCGTTCTTGGCGTACGTGTGCACGGGATGCTGCTCGGTGGAGGTCTGGCCGTCACCGAAGTCCCATTTCCATGACGTGATCTTGCCGGTGGTGGTGGATTCGTCCTCGAAGGCCACGACGCGGCGGTCGAGATCGAGAACCTTGAATGACCAGTCGGCCTCGATGGGCTTCCGGAATTTTGGCTCCAGCGGCATCAGCTTGAACGCGCAGAGCTCCTCGGCCTTGCCGAACATCGTGTGCTTGGGGGAAAGGTTCCAAAACGAATGGGCGCCGCTGTTGACGTCGTCGTAATCCATGATGGCCCAGGCCATGCCGATGATCTTGTTTTCCGTCAGGTTCGATTCGATCGATCGGCCCGGGCCTTCCGCCGCGGCGTAGTCGAAGGGCGTGATCCAGAGCTCCATCGTCACCCGGCCCGCTTCACCGGGCTTCACGGTGTAGGAATAGGCGACGTTCGAGTACGGCAGCTTTTTGATCCAGGCGGCCTGGGGGCCCCACGCCATGCACCAGTCCTTGCCCTCGGCCGGAACGAAAATGTGGTAGTTCTGCGCCTGGTTGCCCTGGTAATTGAACCAGCCGTCGCGCGCCGGAATCGACTTGCCGTCGGCGGTAGCCTTGGAGGGATCGCCATCCGGATGGAAGCGATCGATGAACGAGCCGCCGGAGCGGTCACCGTCGACGGCGAGCTCGAACGTGTCGTTCGTCAGGCCAGGCCGGGAGAAATCCCAGTAATTGTCGTAGCCCGCGTAGAGAATATAGAGGCGATTGAGACCCTTGACCCAGCCGATGCGCATTTTGACGTCGAGGCTCTTGGGATCGGGCGTCTTGCCGAGCGCGGCGCCGGAGTCGCCGTGCAGTTGATCGGTGCCGATGATGTAGTCGTCGGGCACGATCGCCCAGTCATCCGCCTTGCCGTCGATCTGCGGGATCTTGTCGGGCGGGAACTGGAAGATCTTGAAGTTCGCGTCCTGGCGTTCGAGCGCGAGGGCGGACTGGCTGGCGCAGAGCAGCGCGGCGGCAGCGACGAAGGTGGAGGGAAGCAGGGTGAGTTTCATGGGGGTGAAAACGGGGGAAGG
>CALFNJ010000296.1 GCA_937902865.1 uncultured Opitutaceae bacterium | reverse complement strand
GCGGTGACGAATCTCTCCTCGATTTCGGTGTAATCGAGCCGGTTGACCGCGGCCCGGGCGACCAGCAGCAGGTCGCAGTCGGCGGGGACGAGCCCCTGATGCTGACGGAAAATCTCGCGCAGACGGCGCTTGGCGCGGGTGCGCTGGGTGGCGGCGCCGACGGAAGCGATCGAGGCGACGAAGCCGACGCGGGTCGACTTCAGCGGCGGCGAGGCCACGGGCCGCCGGAACCACCAGAGCGTGAAAGCCCCGCATTCCACCCGCCGGCCTTCCGCGCGCACGGCGCGAAAATCAGCCTGGCGGCGCAGGTGTTGCTCCGGGCGGAAGCGCATGAGGCCGGGCCCGGAGGCAGGGCGGAGCAGCTCAGTTCGGACCGAACCGATCAGACCACCGTGAGGCGCTTGCGGCCCTTGAGGCGGCGGGACTTGATGACCTTGCGGCCGCCGCGGGTGGCCATACGGGCGCGATAACCAATCTTGCGGGCGCGTTTCTTGCGGTGCGGACGGAATGTGGGTTGCATGACTTTTAAGGAAAAAGAGGGTCAGAAATGCCCGACGGGGAGGGGGAGTGTCAAGGGCCCAAAAAGGAAGGCGGTGATTCGGCTCAGTTGCCCGTGAAATGGCTCAGCATGTCGGAAAACCATTTGGGCGGTTTTTCGGCCGTTCCCATATAGCTGACCAGGTAGACCCGCTTTCTGGGAAAGGCGTAGGCGAGCTGGTACCCGCGCTTGTCTGCCTTCTGGAAGGAGGAAGCCGCGTGTCGCGCGTACTGGCCGCCTTCCGGATAGGCCACGATTTCAAAGGAATTGGATTTGAAACCCTCCTTTTCCATGCCAGCGGTCTCCGACTTTTTATAGCCGGTCATCAGGGCGTCCATGAAGGCGTCCCGCTCCTTTTCGGCCACGGCGCTGATCCGCACATCCATGATTGTCAGGAGGGCTCGCTCGGTGTGGCCCGGCGCGGCCAATTCCCAGGTATGGATCGGGATGCCCATCGGGCCCTGCCCGGTCTTGATCAGTTTCCAGGTGAAGGGGCTTTCGCCCACGAAGGAAAATGTGCCGGGCAGCGTCACGCTCGCTCCCTGAATTTTTACCATGCCCCAATTCACGGAATCGGCGATGAGGCTCGGTTCGGCGGCGCGGAGCAGCGAGGCGGAGAAAAAGACGAGGAAGGCGGAGAGAATTCTCATGGGTGATGGGCTGGGCGGAATACCGCGGATCACCAAGATCGTGCAGGGAGCAAAGGCGCGAGGCGAGGTAAGACTCTTGCGAGGCCGGTCAGGGGCTCCGTTACGCGGTGCACGACGCAGCGATTCGACCGCTCGAACCGATTCGAACCATTTCGAACCGTCTCGCGCAGAGGCGCAGAAGCCCAGAGATCGGCCGCTGATGCATCGAGCAATCTCCGATTCATCTCACCTTCCGTCCGTGCCGAACTCTGCGCCTCCGCGTCTCTGCGCGAGACGGTTCGAGCTCCAGAGCCTGGGAAATGATCGCTCCCGGGAGAGGCCAAAAAAAACCCCGAAGCGGCCAGTGAAGGGAGGCTCCGGGGAGTCAAAACTCTGTGAGGGTTTTTTAATGGGCGCCCGCCACGAATGACGGGCTATGTGCGGGGATAGTACGCGGCGAGGTGGAGAGGTTCCGGGGATTTTCGATTTTGGATTCTCGATTTTCGATTTCGGAATTTCGGAGTCGGACGGCCCGGGAAATCGAGGAGCTCTAGTTGGACAATGTCCGAGGTGGGATGTCCGCGGTGCCGGTTGGCGACGTGAACGGGCGTCCCGAGGGACGCCCCTACATGACAATCCCTGACCGGCGGGAGACGGCATGCCGTGATCCCTGCCTCCGTGCGGGATCTCTGCGCCGCGGGAATCTCCGAAATTCCGAAATCGAAAATCGAGAATCCAAAATCGAAAATCTCAAAACGCGCAGTTCAGGGCCACGGAGCCGAACTTGTTGCAGTTCTCGGCCTGGGTCCGGAATTCCTTCGTGCGCTCCACTTGAGTGAACGTGAGCTGCCAGCGGCCGGCGATGAAGCCGACGCCGTAGCTCAGGTCGGCGACGAAGGGCTCCTTGTCGACGCTGGGACTGTCGCGCCAGGTGTTGCCATCGAGAAAGATGTCCCGCGCCACCGCACGTCCGTCGGCGGCAGCGAAGACGAACAGGCTCCAGCTCTTGAAGGGCGAAACGCGGGGATCCAGATCATCGATGGGCGTGCTGCCAGCGCCGCCGGGGCGAATGAGCTGCACGCCGAAATCGCTGGGGAGATTGATGCCGGCGCGGAGCGTGGCGCCGGTGTTGGCGTAGGTCTGGACGTTGCCGAGGCTCGCGCCGAGATGGGGCACGAGATCGATGCCCGCGAAATCCGTCAGCGAGCGCGCATAGAGCCGCCATTTGCGTTCATAGACGATGTTCACGCCCGCCTCGTCTTTCAGCTGATATTCCCAGCCGTTGGGACGCGCGTTGCCGGTCCAGCGATGGACGGCGCGCTGCAGATCGCCGGCGTAGGAATGCGGGCCGACGATGCCGGCCTGGAAAGTGAGCGTATCGAGGATCGACTCGGTTTTGCTCAGGAACGAAAGCTCGGCGTAGGACCAGCCGGCGTAGGGCCGGTCGTTGGGGTCAGGCACGAAACGGTCGCGGTCCTGCGGCGTGTACATGTTCTGGCCGAAAGCGAAGCCGAGATCCTTCTGGGCTCCCGTCCGGTTCACGAACGGCAGCGCATCGACGAGCGTCTTGCGCCAGCCGTCCTGCGCCCAGGAGACGAGATCACGGCTCAGCCAGGAAAACTTGAAGCCGTTCGTGTAGTGGCGATCGGTGCCGCCGAAGAAATCGTTCTCAAAATAGAACGTGAAGATCGGAGCCTTGCGCGCGTGCTCGACGGACGGCGCCGGCGTGGGAGTTGAAGCGAGGGAGGGGGTTTCGTCGCTCGCCGACGCCAAGCCGGCACACGACAACAGCCCGAGTCCGACAGAGGTGAGAAGCTGGAGGGCTTTCATGATGCCCGACTGTAGCGCGCCGCCGGAAGTTGTTCCTCACATGGGAGTAAGAAAAGACCTTCGATCGCCGGAATTTCACCACAGAGGCACAGAGACACGAAGATCGATCTGATTGATGTAGGGGTGTCCCTTGGGACGCCCGGTCTGAATTTTAATCTGGATGTGCGAACCAAATGGATCGACTTCTGTGTCTCCGTGCCTCTGTGGTGAAATTCCGAAAATGCCCGGATTCATTTGCCGCTGCTTCCGCGACCCAGCATGGAGGTGTCATGCGCATCGCGGTGATTTCCGACACCCATGATCGGTATGCGCCGGCGTTGCCGGCGCGGCTGCGCGGGGCGGACGAGATCTGGCATCTGGGCGACGTGTGTGATCCGGCGACGCTCGTCGAATTCGAGCAGCTCGGTCCACCGCTGCGGGTCGTGCTCGGCAATTGCGACGCGTGGCCCAGCTGGCCGGTGTCGCTCGATCTCGAGCGCGAAGGTTTCCGCTTTCATCTCACGCACATCCCGCCGCGCCAGGCGCCGGCGGGGGCGCAGGTGGTGTTGCACGGGCATACCCACGTGCCGCGCGACGAGGTGATCGGCGGCGTGCGCTGGCTCAACCCGGGCTGCGTGTCCCGGCCGCGCGGCGAACCGCCCAGCTTCGCGTGGCTCACGGTCGAGCGCGGCAAGGCTCCGGTGTTCAAGATCGAGCGGATCTGATCCAAAAAGCTGAAACCAGACTTCGACCCTTTTTAACAGGAGGCGATCCGAGGTCGAAGCGAGGGCAGACATTGGATCGGGCTCGGCTTTCCTCGGATTGGCCTCCTGTTAAAAGGATTGGAGGTTCGATGTTTTTTCTGCCTGCGGTACGCACAACGCGTTTGGGACAACGCGTTCCACCTCGGAAATTCCGATCATGGCGTGTGCTTGCTTGCCATGCGGGAAAAATTCCCGGCGTATAATCGGAAATTGAACGTGAAAACAGCGACGATCACCTGAGACGAGATGAGCGCGGAGCAGCAACAGGACCTCTTCGGTTTGTTTTCACCGGCGCCGGGCGTGCACAAGGAGCCGCCCGCGGCTCCGGCGAAACCGGCTGCGACGGATGGGATCGTCTTCGAGCGCAGCCCGCGCGCGCGAAATTACCGGCTCACCCTGCGGCGCGACGGCACGGCGGTGGCGACGATTCCGCTGCGCGGCTCGGTGCGGGAGGCGGAACGCTTTGTCGCGCGGCACGAGGAATGGCTCGAGCGCGCGCGTGCACGGCAGCGCCAGCGGCCGCGGGCGGCGGATGTCTGGACTCCGGGCACGCATGTGCTCTGGCGGGGCGAGATGACCGAGATCCGCACGACGGATGCCTCCGCCGCAGCCGTCACCGGCACGGCCGGAGGAAGCAGCGGAGCCGCGGCTGTGTTGCCCGTTCGTCCGGCGATTTGTCTGGGCAGCGATGTGTTTCGCGTGGCGCGTTTCGAGCATGACCTGCGTCCGACCTTGGAGGCGCATTTTGCGCGTCGCGCCCGAATCGAGCTGCCGGCCCGCACCTGGGAGCTGGCCGCGGTGGTCGGCGTGGAAGTGAAGCAAGTCACCGTGCGCAACCAGCGCTCACGCTGGGGCTCCTGCTCCGCGAGCGGCACGATTTCGCTCAACTGGCGGCTCGTGCAGACGCCTGATTTTGTCCGCGACTACATCATCCATCACGAGCTCATGCATCTCCGGGAGATGAATCACTCGGCGCGTTTCTGGGCCCGCGTGGAGGAAGTCTGTCCCGCCTGGCGCGAGGCCGAGCACTGGATCAAGCGCAACGGCAGCCTGCTCGGGCTGTAACTGAAGCCGGAAGGCCGGAGGGCCAGATGGTCGGAAGGCCGGATGATCGGATGGTCGAATAGTCAGAAGCCCGCAACGCAGCATCCGAAAATCCGTCCGCTGTTGCTCCGACCATCCGGCCTTCTGGTTCGAGCGATCGACCTCTGCGCCTCTGCGCGAAACGGATCGAAGGATCGGGATGGATCGGCCTTACCGGAAATCGATCAGCTCGACCTCGAAGACGAGCGTGGCGCGCGGCGGAATCGAGGGCGGGCGGCCGGCGACGCCGTAGCCGAGCCAGTAGGGAATGATGAGCGTGCGCTTCTCGCCCTTTTTCATGCCGAGGAATGCCTCGTCCCAACCCTTGATCACGTTGCCGATGCCGACGCGAAACGTCAGCGGGACGCCGCGTTTGTAGGAGCTGTCGAAGGGAGTACCGTCGAGCAGGCGGCCATCGTAGTTGGCGATGACTTCCTCGCCAACCGTCGGCGTGGCCGTGCCGGTTCCGGGCGCGCGCTCGATGTAGCGCAGACCAGACGTCAGTTTGTGCGCCGTGCCGTATTTTTCGGCGATGATCTGCGCGTCGGTGGTGCTCAGCTGCGGCATACCATTGTCCTCCAGTGCCTCGCGCATGGCGCTGTTGATCGGCCGGCCGGGGTTCTTGCGGGCGAGCCAGCCGGAGCGCACGACGATGGCGATGGTCAGCAGCGTCGTGCCCAGGAGAAGCAGATAGAGAAAACTACGGACATGGGACGGCGGTTGGGCTTCGGCTTTTTTGGCCATGGTAGGAAGGAAGTGATATCAACGACCGGGAAAGGCAATCTTGGCGGATGGCGGGTAGGGACTCAATTTGCCAAGCCGAGCGCAAAGGAGCTTGGGCATCCAAATTCGCCGCGTGGTTCTCCGATCCAGTTAGCCACAAAAAAGCACAAAGATCCCAAGTTCCGGCGCTGCTCTCTCGCGCGCCTATAGGCGCGATGGAGACTCTGCCTAAAAATGAAGATCCTTTGGGCATTTTTGTGGCCAACCAGATTGAAGTTTGGTCTCCCCAAAACGGTCACGCCCGCCCCAGGCAATGAATCACTACTGGATTGTGGGTGGAACGCGTTGTCCCCAACGCGTTGAGCGCTCCGTCCGCGTTTCAAGTGGGCAACGTCCCCAGCGCGTTGGGGGCAACGCGCTCCACCTTCCTGAGCTCACTTCGGCTCGAGCAGCAGAATCAGGCCATCGAGGACCGCGTCGAAGTGATACTTGATCTTCATCGCGCGCGGCACGGTCTGGCGGGGTGGCAGCGACTCGGCCATCTTGGCGGTGTACGCGTCGGCTTTGGCGTTCACGTCGGCGAGAAATTTTTTGCGTGCCGCGGCCTGATCGCCACCGGCGGGATTGAAGGCCGGCTGCAGGGGCTCCGCGATCGCCAGCGCCCAGCGGTCGGCGTCGGCGAGATAGAGCGCGAGCACGCCGTGGTCGGCGAGGCCGAGCTGCTGCGCGTAGCGCTGCGCGATCTCCTCGGGCGCGAGCTTGGCGTCAGCCGCGGCCGGCTTGCGCAGGACGCGGGCGTAGAGTTTCAGGCCGGTGGCGCGCTCGAGATTGGCGAGCTTGACGTTGAAGGATTCCGCGCGGGCCGGATCGAGCAGACGGTCGGGATCGTCGAACGGAGCGTTCGGGCCCGGCAGGCGCGGGCCGGTGTAGCGCTTCGCTTTTTCCAGCAGGCTGGCGAAGGTTGCGTCGTCCGCTCGAAACGCCTGCGCGTCGGCGCCGATCCGCAGGATCTTCACGTGCATCCGGTCGTCCTCGCGGATGTTCGGGAGCACGTTGAGCCCGCGGATGGCCCGGCCGAAGACGCTGTGCAGGTAATTGAGCCGGTTGACCTCGCTCAGGGTGAAGAAAAACTGCGAGCCGTTCGTGTCCGGCCCGGCGTTGGCCATGGCGAGCACGCCGGGAGCATCGAGGTGCAGGCCGCGCCCGAATTCATCGGGGATCCGGTAGCCCGGTCCGCCCTCGCCGGTGCCGAGCGGATCGCCGCCCTGGACGACGAAGCCCGGCGAGACGCGGTGAAACGTGAGCCCGTCGTAGAACGGCTTGCGCGGCGCCGGCCCGAGCGTGCCTTCGGCGAGTCCCACAAAATTCGTCACGATGAGCGGCGCCTGGCGGTAGAACAGCTCGGCCGTGATGACGCCGCGCGGCGTGGTCACCTCGGCGTAGAGCCCGTCGGGCAGCGGCGCCTCCGGACGCGTCTCCGCAGCGCGGGCGGCGGGCGAAAACGCGGTGACCGCGGCGAAGAAGGAAAGGCCGAGAGCGAAAGCGGAGGCGGAAAGCGGGAGTTTCATGAGGAACGAGTCGGGCGAAGTCTGCTCACGCTAGTCCTTCGGGGCGGCCTGCCAAGGCGCGGAACGCAGAAATAAAAACAGCCGCCTCATGGCGGCTGTGAAGAGGTGGAACGCGTTGTCCCTAACGCGTTGTGCGCTCCGTCTGCGTTTAAATGTCGGCAACGTCTCTCAACGCGTTGGGGTCAACGCGTTCCACCTTACTTGAGGAACGAACAGATGTATTCGCAGAGGCCGGTTTTCACCGCGATGGTGAAGCCGCTCTTGCCAGGCACGTCGAAGTAGGTGCCGGCGGCATAGTCCTGGGCGACGGTGCTCCCGTCGAGGGAGACGGTGCAGGAGCCCGCGACGATCTCCATGCGCTCCGGGGCGTCGGTGCCGAAGTGGTACGAACCCGGGTAGATAAGTCCGAGGGTCTTTTTCTCGCCGGTGGACAGCAGCAACGTGTGGCTGACGACCTTGCCGTCGAAGTAGACATTGGCCTTCGCGTGGACGGTGACGCCGGCGAACTGGGTGGGAAGAGAGGACATGGGAGCGGAGATCGTGGGGGGCAGGGTGCGAGAGGCAAGCGTGGGAAGGGTTGAGCCGGGTCCCAATTTGAAAAATGGCTAAGTGGTAGGGCGAACCGTCCCGGTGAGCCGCGGCTCGGCGGGGACGCCTCGTCCTACCAGATTAGGACACCATCAGGGATTGAAAGGATTTCTCTGTGTCCTCTGTGCCTCTGTGGTGAAAAATTCAGAAGCTTCCGGAAGGGTTCACCAAAGGGGTACGGAGGACACAGAGAAAGGCGTCGGATTTTCTGCTGCCTTGGGCCGGGAAATTCCCATGGTGCGGGACATGAAACGGCTGCGCTTTCTGTCCTTTGCGTTGTGGGCTCTCGTCGCGCCGGCGACGCTTTCTGTTCCGGTGCGTGCGGCCGAGGGCTTCATGCCGGCGGCGAAGGCCAATGCGACTAAGGCCGCAGCGGCAGCGGCGCCGGAGACCTGGCATTTCCTGCATGCGGGCGAGCTCGATGCGAAAAAAATCCTGCCCCCTCCGCC
Source organism: uncultured Opitutaceae bacterium (assembly GCA_937902865.1). GTDB lineage: Bacteria > Verrucomicrobiota > Verrucomicrobiia > Opitutales > Opitutaceae > CAIUWA01. The sequence continues at coordinate 3,910 of CALFNJ010000296.1, read as the reverse complement.
GGCGCCGGGCTCGCTGGCGGCGCAGGCGGATCTCGAGACGGTGCTGCACGTCCAGGCTGCGCGCACCCCGGAGCAGGTGGCGTGGGCAAAGTTCATCGAGCACGATGACCTCTTCAAAAATTCGCGCGTCCTCGGCGATTGGTTCACGGCGGAGAACCTGCCGTTCCTCGCGGCGTTCTTTCATCAGGTGGACGACGACGGCGACCTGATCTTCGGCGACGTGAAGACACTCTATCCGCGCCCGCGGCCGCCGTTCGCCGACTCGCGGGTGCATCCCTGCGTGGAGCTGAAGACAACCGGCTCCTATCCGAGCGGACATTCATCCCAGGCGTGGATGTGGGCCGGGTTGCTGGCGGAAATTTTCCCGGAGAAACGGACGGAGATCCTGGACCGCGCCCGCGACGTCGCGTGGGGCCGGGTGATCGGCGGCGTGCATTATCCCACCGACACCATCGGCGGAAAATTGCTCGGCGACGCAATCGTGGCGGAGCTGCTCAAACTGCCGGCGGTGCAGGAAGCGATCCGCCGGTGCCGGGCCGAAGCGGAACCCTTTCTCCGCAAGAAGGCAGCCTGAGCCGGACGCAGACATCGATCCGTTCCAAGCCGATTTCACACAGAGGCACAGAGGACACAGAGAATACTGCACAAAAATCTCTGTGCCCTCTGTGCCTCTGTGTGAAACCGGATCGAAAGGATCGCGAGCTGTGAAAACGAAAACAGCCGCCTTGTGGCGGCTGCTGTGAAATGCCTGGTCGGGCCCTCGCGTACGCCCTTGTTCGCCTCTTCGGAAATCCAAAATCGAGAATCGAAAATCTCAGACCTTTTTCTTCATGTTCGCCGCAGTCGCTCGGAGGGCGGCGTTGACGGCACCGCCGTCGGATCCGAGGGCGACGAAGGAGTAGCCGAGCTCGCGCGCCATCGTGAGCTGCGCGGGATCGAGCAGAAGAATGCCGGCGGCCTTGCCGGCGCGCTTGGCGGCGGTGGCGATGCGCTTGAGCGCGTCGAGGAACATCGGGTGATTGTACTGCCCGGTGATGCCGAGGTTGGCCGTGAGATCGAGCGGACCGGCGAAGATCACGTCGGCGCCATCGACGGCGGCGATGGCCTCGACCTGGTCGACGCCCTCGGCGGTCTCGATCTGCACCGCGTTGACCAGCCACTCGTGGGCATGGGCGAAATAATTATCGAAGTCGGCGCCGAAAGCCGCGGCGCGGTTGAGCTTGGCGACGCCGCGCACGCCGCGGGGCGGATAGCGCAGCGAAGCGACGGCGGCCTGGGCCTCCGCGGCGGTGCTGATGTAGGGCACCATCACACCGTGCGCGCCGGCATCGAGCACGCGCTTGAAGCGGGCGGGCTCGTTCGCGGCGATGCGGACAAAACCGGCGGCGGGCGTGGCGGCGACGGCCTGCAGCTGATGCAGGATCGTCGTGTCGCTGCCCGGTCCGTGCTCGTGGTCGAGCAGCACCCAGTCGAACCCGGCCAGCCCGGCCATCTCCGCGGTGAGCGCGGAACCGAGGTTGAGCCACGTGCCCGCGAGCCATTCGCCAGCGAGGACGCGATTCCGGAAGTCAGCGGTCATTTTCATGGGGAAATCAAATCGGGGCTGATGACGGAAGGATTACCACGAAATACACGAACGACACGAAAGCCGGAGAGCCCTTTAGCGGAGCGGAACGTTATCTCTACTCCGGTATGCAGAGATTTCTTTTCGTGTGGTTCGTGTATTTCGTGGTGGCGATCCTGCCTTGAACTCAGAGCGAGATGTAGAGGCGGTAGAGAGCCTGCGTGCCGCAGTCTTCCCAGCCGCGGGCGGCAACGAGGTCGTACATCTTCTTGGCGCAGGCCAGGCCGGGCAGGTCGAGCTTGAGCTCGGCGGCGCATTCGAGGGCGAGGCGCAGGTCCTTGATGATGTGCTTCACGTAGAAGCCGGGCGCGTAATTCTCCGCGAGCGCGCGGGGCGCGAGGTTGGTCATGGCCCAGCTGCCGGCGGCGCCGCCGCTGATGCTGGCGTGGACGGCGGCGGGATCGAGTCCGGCCTTCTTCGCGTAGGCGAGGGCCTCGCACCAGGCGAGCATGCCACCGGCGACGGCGATCTGGTTGGCGAGCTTGCAGTGCTGGCCGGCGCCGGCGCCGCCGTGGCGGGCGATGTTCTTGCCCATGAGATCGAAGAGGGGCTTCGCCTTGGCGAAGGCGGCCTCGTCGCCGCCGACCATGATGACGAGACGGGCTTCCTTCGCGCCGAGATCGCCGCCGGAGACGGGGGCGTCGAGCGCGGTCAGGCCGCGGCGGCTCGCGGCGGCGGCGATGCGCTGGGCGAGGAGCGGGCTCGAGGTCGTCATGTCGATCAGCACCGCGCCGGGCTTGGCGCGGGCGACAACGCCGTCCGGCGCCAGGTAGGTCTGCTCCACGTCGGCGGGGAAGCCCACGATGGTGATGACAAAATCAACCTCCGCCGCGGCGCTGCCGGCCGAGGCGTGCCACTTGGCGCCGGCGTCGATCAACGCCTGGGCTTTTTCCTTGGTGCGGTTGTAGACGTGCAGCGTGTGGCCCGCCTTCTGGAGGTGGCCGGCCATGCTGCGGCCCATGACGCCGGTGCCGATGAATGCGACGGAAGACATAGTGTGATGAAATTAAATTAAATCAGGGGCTGAGGAGGGTAAGGAGAAAGAGCAAAGCGGGTGAGAAGGACGGGGCGAACAAATTTCTTATCTGGAACTCAGGAAATCAGGAACGAACCGCCGATCGAGAGATAGGGCGCGTTGTCCCCAACGCGCCGTTCGCTCATTCGGTCGCTGGACGCGGGAAACGATTTCGGCGCGTTAGGGACAACGCGCCCTACCTTCCGGCCTCTGCGCCAAACGGATCGATCCCTGGTACTTGGTCCCTGTTACCTGTTACTTCCGGGCCGCGCCCGGCGCGGCACGCGGCTTACGGGATTCGGATGACGCGGCCGATGATCAGGCTCTTTTCGTCGCGGAGGATGTCGCGGTTGGCGGCGAGGATGTCGTTCCAGCGATCGGGCGTGCCGTAGTACTGGCGGGAAATTTTCGCGAGCGTGTCGCCGGTGGCGATGGTGTGAGTCCGCGTCGCAGGAGCGGGCGCAGATGATGGCGGATTGGGAGTTCCGGATGGCGGAATGCCGGAGGCGGCGGAAGGGCGGGTGGGGGCGGCGGCGGACTGCGGCAGGGCGACGGGGCCGCTGAGGGCGAGACGGGTCTTGAGCTGGGAATTTTCGGCGGCGAGGGCGGCGGCCTGACCCTGGGCCTGGCGGAGTTGTTCGCGGAGGGAATTGGCCTGCGCGGCGATCGGCATGGCGTTCTTCGTGACGGCGAGCTGGGCCTCGATCGCGGCTTTCTCCGCGGCGGCTTTTTCGTTCTCGGCCTTCAACTGATCGTTTTCGGCCTGCACGACGGAGTAGCTGCGCAGGGCGGTGGCCAGGTTGGCCTCGGCATCCGTGGGCGGCGTGCCGTTGCCTGATCCGGCAGGAGCGCCGTTGGCGTTGGCGGAGGCGGCGGCGAGCAACTGCTGCAGACCGGTGCGCTCGCTTTCAAGCGTGGCGACCTTGGCGCGAAGCTGGCTCAGCTGGCTGACCAGATCGGCGGCGTCGGCGTTGGCGTCACCCGCCGCACGGGCCCGGGCGCGCGCGGCGCTGGTCTCGAAGCGGGCGGCCGGCTCGGTCGCGCCCGTTTCGGCCGCGATAGTGAGCCCGGGGGACAGGGTCTGCGCGCTGCCGGCGGAGGACGTGCGCGCGGCGGAGAGGGAGGCAATGCGGTCGTTGGCGGTTGAAAGCTGGGAGCGGAGCGAGTCGCTTTCCTGCTGGCTGCGGGCGCGCGCCTCTTTCTGGGCGAGCAACTCTGTGTTGAGCTGCGAGAGTGCGGCCTGGGCGGCCTGATTCTGGGTGGTGACGTAC
>CALFNJ010000295.1 GCA_937902865.1 uncultured Opitutaceae bacterium | reverse complement strand
AGGGAAGAAAAATTTCCGCCGGCTGCACCTGCTGCAGCACGCGACCGATTCGATCGATCGCGTCGCGAGCCGCCGTGGGATCGAGGTCAGCCAGCGTGCCGTCGCGCAGGTTGAGAAAGTGCAGGTCGCGGTCCGCGACGCCCAGAAGGCGCATCGCCTGGCGCGCTTCATCCTGCCGCTGCGCGGCCAGCGCAGCAGGAGTCAGCGTGGGATGGTCGGGATGCGACGCGCTGCCGTCGGTGAGGTAAGCCACGGCGATGGACGCTCCCGCCGCCCGTTTCCGGAAAAGGAGTCCTCCGCAGCCGAGCGTTTCATCGTCAGAATGCGGGGCGAGCACGAGCGCGGTCACGCCCGGATCCACCGCATAGCGGCGGCTGCGCCCGCGCAATCCGACACGGGCCAGCTGGTGCAACAGTCGTCGCACGGCCAGGCGCGTGGCGGACGAAAGGCGGGAACGGCGGGGCGGCACGGGCGATGAAGTCAGCGGCGTTGCAGAAGCCGTTTCCACCAGCGGTTATTCGCCAGGGCCGCGAGGGCCTCGCTCCAGTCCACCAGGCTGGCGTTGACATCGTGATCGCCCGTTTGTGCTTCCGGCATGTCGCCCGCTTCCACGCGTCGCACGAGTTCCGGCAGTCGGCGGTAAAAATCCTCGCTGCGATAGGGCGGATGCAGAGACCACATCCCGGGAGCTGTCCCGAGGAATTCGCGGCGAACCAGGCCGCGGGCGCGCATTTCTTCGGTGAAAAGATGTTCAGGCAGGTCCTGCGGCGGATTGCCTTCGACCAAGGCCTTGATCGTGTTCCTCCACGCCGGCGGGCGGTGGGGCCGCAAGGCGCCGATGGTCGAGCGGAAGCGACGCCGATCCAGGAGGAAGAGGCGCGTGCTCATGGTGTCGAAGCGGAAGGCCCTGGCCGGGCCCGGCTCCGGTTCGGCCTGCTGACTCCGCAGCCGGCCGTCAGCGGTCGGAGGACCGGGAAGCGGAGCGCTCAGCAGCACCTCCGGATGGGTTTCCATGTGGGCGATCGCTTCGGCCATCCAGGTCTGGCTGCCGCCGCCGAAAAACATGTCGGAGTCGGCATGCAGGACGTACGGCTGCCGGGCCTCCGCGAGCGCGAAGAAATAGGAATAGTAGGGCCCGCCGCGAAAATCCTTGGCCGGCACGGGTTGTCCTCCGAAGAACTCGGCGCTCACGCGCGCGGCGGCCTCGGGGCTATAGTCGACCGGGACGACGCGGGCGCCCGGCAGGGATTGCGCCAGCGGCACGATCTTGTCCTTGCCCTCTTCCCACCGGGCCGAGAATCGGCCGGAGCTGCGGTGCAGGTCCACCGTGATCAGCACCTCCGCGACCTGGCCCGCCCAGGCGCGGAACTGATGGGGCAGAAGATCGCAGGCGTGGCGAAAATCGGACGGAGCAACGCTGATCTGAAGCGTGACCGGTGGGGGAGTCATGAGGAAAGAGGCGAGTCCCGCCGCACGAATAGCGCCGTGCACCAGCCAAGAAACGCACCGAGGCGGCACTTTTCGTAGAAATCGACGAGATGAAGGTTCTGCGCGAAAAGATCGCCCATGACCTCGTGGCCCCAGATTTGCCCGGCGTAGAGTGGCGTGAAATTGATTTCGATGAGGATCGCGTGAACCTGGCCAGCAGCGAGCAGACCGGCGGCTCCGCGCAGCACCTGCCGCTCGAAACCCTGCGTGTCGATTTTCAGCAGATCGATCGCGGGGAGACCGTTCGTGCGGGCGTAGTCGTCGAGCCGAACCGTTTCGACCTCCTGCCGGCGCAACAGCGCGGGACTGCCGAAGGCATGGTTTGCTCCGCCCGTGATCGGGAGAAAGGAATTCAGCGCCTGATTGTCGTAGATGTTGAACTCGATGCGCCCGGCCTGATCCGAGAGCCCGAGGTTCAGCGCATGAATGCGTGGCTGGCCGGTGTAACGCTGCCGCAGTCGGGCGAAAGGCTCCGGCGCGGGCTCGAACGCATGAACGACCGGCTGATCCAGGGTCGCCTGCAGCAGCGCGGTGAACTGGCCGTCGTGCGCGCCGGCATCGATGCAGACTGGGCCCGGCCTGGCGCGAAACAGCAGCGCGAGATCGTGCGACAGGTCTCGCCCGCTGGGCACGTGCGCCGGAATTTTCTCCAGCCGGTAGCCGGCCGCGGCGAGGAGACGTTTGAATCGCGCCTTCATGTCGCGTGGCCCGGAACCGGGGTGTGGAGCGCTTGTTCGACGGCGGCGATGAGCCGCGGCGTTTCCTTTTCCCAACAGTAGAACTCCTCCGCGGCGCGCCGGGCGGCAGTGCCCATGGCATCGCGCCGAGCCGCATCGGTCAGCAACGCTTCGAGCAGACGGGTGAGTTCCGCGGTCTGAGTCAGATCGACCACGTGCCCGGACGCCGGCGCCCGGGCCAGCACCTCACGCTGGCCGGCGGTTCCGGTGGCGAGGACGCCGAGTCCGGCGTTCAGGTACTGGAGGATCTTGTTGGAAATCGTGTAATTTTTGTTCGCCGGCTCGCTCTCCTCGAGGGCGAGACCGATGTCGTGTCGGGCAATGGTGGCGGGCAACTCCTCGGGAGAGACGATCGGAAGAAACTCGAGCTGGCTGCGCTTTTCCGGCGGGAGGAGACCGATCAGCCTCTCGCGATACGACGGATCGACGTCGCCGAGCAGGCAAAGGCGGCTCGGCGCCCGCGTGGCCTGCCAGGCCGCGAGGAATGCCTCGAGTCCGCGGCCGGGACCGATGGTCTGCGAAAACCAAAAGCAGGACGGCACTCCTTTGCGCCCGGCCGGCCGCGGTGCGGACTGCAGGGGAAAAGAATTGGTGATCACGACCGGCCTGGTTCCTCCGGAAGCCTCCTGCAGGGCCGCCGCCATGGCCTCGGAGGTCGTGCTGGTATAGACCGCTTCGCGCAGCAGCGCGCGCTCAACCTGGCTGATCAGCGTGATCGGCCGGTGCGTCTGGGCTCCGGGCAGCAGGTCGCGCGAATGCCAGTCCTCGAAATCGACCGCGACCCTTCGGCCCTGGGCCAGCAAATTTTTTCCGATGACCATGGGGAGCTCCGTGTGCACCAGAATGAGATCGCACGGAAATGCCCGTGCCATCGCGCCGAGCGAATAGAGCGGCCCCAGCGCCTGACCCGATTGGAGGCCGAACCGGGCCGCCCGCCGCGCGAGCCACGTGGCGATCCGGCTGCCGTTGAAGCGCGCGCGCGTGCGCCAGTCGGTGGAAAGATGGTCGAGCGCCACTTTCTTGAAGGGCGCGGTCCGCATGATCTCGTCGTCGTAGGCTTCGAAGCGGGCGAGATTGGCCAGGGTCATCACCGTGACGTCAAAGCCGTGCCCGCCCAGCGCCTGTGCTTCCTTCAGGACCCGCGGATTGCGGCAGAGCGGGCCGGAGGTGAGAATGAGGATGCGGGAAGCGGTGGTCTTCATGAGGTCCGCGTCCGCAAAATTTCGAGTCGTTTGGCCACGCGCCATCCCAAAAATTTGCGCCAGAGCTGAAACCATCCACCGCCCTCGGGCGCCAGCGCGGAGCCGCCCAGATTTTCCACGCGCGCGCGCGCGCGCCGACGGCACTCGGCGCCCCGGGGATAAGCCTCGTAAATGTAGCGCTGAAAAACGGTCGCGCAGGCGTGCCGGGTGCGGGCGGAGTCTTCCACGGCGCGCAGCCGGTCGGCGGAGAGCTCGAGCGAGCGATAGGCGGACTGCCACGCCCGCTCGGATTTCGCGCCGCTCAGGCTGCCGGGAAGGCCGGAGCGATAATAGGACGTCGCCGCTTGGCAGCAGTGCACCGCGCGCGCGGCGAGAACCACCCGGGTGAAAAATTCGCCGTCGTCGTCGAGCGACAAGGTTTCGTCCCAGGGTCCGGCGCGTTTCGCCAGTTCGCGCGAGATCAGCCAGGCAGCGGGATGCATCATCGCGTTTTGCTCAAACTTGACGATGAGCCAGTCGACCGGTGCCGCATCCATGCACAGCGGCTGGGGCGTGAAATCGGCGTCCGCCGGGCTGCTCGTGAAACGGCTCCAGCGGCCGGCAAGCGCAGTCTCCGCCCCGACCTTTGCCGCCATTTCCATCTGCCGCGCGATCTTGTCCGGCGACAGGAGGTCGTCCGCGTCGAGAAACTGCAGCCAGTCGCCGCGGCTGGCGGCCCAGGCGGCGTTGCGGGCCGCGCTTGCGCCGCGGTTCGGCTGCGTGATCACCGTGACGCCGCGCGCCTCGAAGCGGCGGGCGATGGCGAGGCTTTCGTCCCGCGATCCGTCGTCGACCACGATGATCTCCTTGTGCGGCCACGTCTGCCCCAGCGCGCATTCGAGCGTTTCCGCCAGCCAGGGCGCGGCGTTGTGGCAGGGAATGAGGATGGAAACGAGGGCCGTCATGACTGCTCAGGAAGGTATTTCGGGCGCAGTCGGCCAGTGGCACTCCTGCCGAAGCGCCTCCAGCCGAGCGGCCAATCCACGGTTGCGCCAGCGCCGGTAGAAAGCCTGAACCCAGACAAATTCCCGCGCGAGCAGCCGGCTCGCGAGGCCGGGGCGGTAGAGTTCTGGATGGGCCAGGCCATTGCGGGCCGCGTCCTCATCCCAGCGCTGCCGGATTTTGGGATCGTGCGACTTGGCTTCCGGATGCTCGCGAATGACCCCGAACGCCCGCGGCAGATGCGCCCGGCGCAGTCCCGGAAGCAGCCGGATCCACAGCTCATAGTCGACGGCACAATGTTGCTCTTCCCACAGCGGCTGGTGGCGGCGTGCCGACCAGAAGCTCGCATGCGAGGGCACGAGACCGGGAAATTTCACGTAGCGGCTCAGCGCGAGTTGGGCGGGCACGTAGCGTTGCCGGCCTGAAGCCTGATCCAGCGACAGAGCGTCGCCGTAGATGAATTCGGCGCCCTTGCGCCAGGCCTCGGCCACGCGGCGAAACGCGCCCGGCAGATAAAAATCGTCGCTGTTGAGCCAGCCGTGGATTTGCCCCGAGCTCAGGCTGAAACCGAGGTTGATGGCGTGGCTCTGGCCGCGGTCGCGCTGCACGCGGGAAAAACTGAGCCAGGGCCGATAACGCTCGATGATGGCGGGCGAGGCATCCGTCGAGCCGCCGTCCAGGACGACAAACTCGAGATTGGGATAATTTTGCAGGAGCACCGAGCGCAGCGCTTCCTCGAGATAGTCGCCCTGGCGGAAGGACGGCGTAACGATGGTCAGCTTCGGCCAGGTTGCAGCCTCGGCCGGCGTGGCGAACGGTGCGGTCTCGGTGTCCCAAGGCCAGCCGCGGCGTCCCGGTGGAGGCGGCGGCAACTCGCCCAGCAACCCCTGCGCTCGCCACGGGACGATCGGAAGCGGCAGCGCCACTCCCGCCGTGGCGAAGTCAGCCCGATAGGCCGCGAGGTCGGGCAGAGTCTTGCGGTAGTGCTTCCCGTGGGTGGCGGGAGAAGGAGTCACCGGCGCGGGACCAGCAGGAAGGTTTCACTGATGCCCATTTGGAGACTCAGACTGGCCGGCGTCAGCACAGGAGCGAGGCCGGGGACGTTGAGCACGTCGTAGTCGAGGTCGTTCGCGATCTCGAGCAAGGTCCCGGGAGGGCAGCCGTAGGCAGCGAGGTTGTGTCGGTTCCACTCCAGCAGCACGACCGCCCGGGTCGCGCGCAGACACGCGGCGCCGCCGCGCAGCACGTCGGCCTCGCCGCCTTCGACGTCGATCTTGATCAGGCAGACGTCCGGCCGTCCCTGTTCCGTCCACAAGGTGTCGAGGCGGATGAGCGGCACCTTGACCTTCCCGCCGCCGTGACCCCGGCCGGTGTCTCTCAGGCCGTCGAACACGCCGTGGGTTTCCGCGGACGCGAAAAATTCGATCTCTCCGTCCGTCGCGCCCACGGCCTTGGCGACGAGCTGCCAGCGGTTCCGCTGGGCGCTGCCCGCGATCGTTTTCGCCAGATAAGCGGCGGTTTTGGGCGACGCCTCCACCGAAACGACGCGCAGCGATGGTTCGCTGGACAGCAGCGGAGCCGACATGAGCCCGATGTTGGCTCCGATGTCGAAACACCACGCGTTGGGCCGCAATGCCGCCTGGAGCAGCTTGAGGTTCTCGTGTTCGAAAATGCCTTGGGCGCAGGCCAGCTCGAAGATGACGGACTGCGGCGGGAAATACACCCGTTCTCCGAAGTAGGGCAGGACGCCCTTGAAACCAGGGCAGCTGCCGTGCAGCCAGCGCTTGAATTGCCGTTTGAGGTTCATGGGAAAATCGCCTCAGGCCGGAGCCGGCCCGCCACGTGACGCCAGCCGTGCCGGAAATACCAGCGCTTGGAGTCGGCGACGTAGTGATGCATCACCGCAGTGGGTGCGAGCACCTCGCGCTTCGAGGGCAGGGTGAGGTAATCCGCGGCCGGTGCCACCGCGCAGGACTGGCGGGCGGTCAGCATGGCGACCAGCGCCTGCTCCAGGTAGTAATTCGTTTTCTCCCGGGCGATCAGTTCGGCGCACCAGGCCTCGAGCTCATTCCAATCGAGGGTGCTCCCATTCAGGCCGCAGAGCCCGACATTGACCAATGGCTGGAGGGTCGCGCCGGCGAGCCGATTCATCAGCGGACGGGTGTAGCCGTAGGATTCGAGGCAATCCACCGCATGCAAGGGGCGGTCGGGCGAACGCAGCCAGTCCACCAGGAAGGTCGGCGGCCGGAAGAAAAGGAGATCCGAATCGATCACGAGTTTCCATCCGTCGCGACCGGCGTGGACATCCGTCAGCTTGCGGATGTTGGGATAGTTAATCCAGCGCTCGCGCAGCACCGGGAAACGGTCGGCCGGCAAATGGTGATCGAGTCGCGCGATGATCTCGGCATGGGGATGCACTTTGATGGCGGGCCCGAATCGACGCAGATGGTGGGCGACACCGGCGAGGGTGCCGTCATCATAGATTTCCACCCGGATCGGTTCGCCCGCCGCCCGCACCCATGAGTGGAGGCAGAAGGCGGTCTGGTACCAGAACCGCCGTCCGGTCAGCAGGTGCAGGCAAAGAGGTGAATCCGACGCTGGCGTGGGCAGCGGGGGAAGAGCGAGCGCCGCGGCCTCCATCTCCTGCCGCTGCCGCTCCGTCTCCCGCATGGCGAACGGGCCGCCCTGGCGCATGACGCTCAGGAATTTTCCCACCGGCTGGTGATAGTAGCGGAGCCAGAGGCGGCCGAGCCCGAGCGATTGATGCCAGCGGGGATTGCTCATGCGCGGGATGGCTTCCGGGGAGCGGTGGCCGCGGCGGGAAGCTGGATCCGAAGGGTTCGGCTGAACGAGGCCGGAGAGGGATGGAAGGACGATCGGATGGTCATGCGCGTACCCTTCCGTCGAAATGACCGCAGGCGCCTTGCCAGCGGATCCGGGCGGCCGGCGAGGACCAGGCGCGATAGGTAAACCAGGCCTTGAGCTTCCGCAGCCGCGCGCTGAACGCGGAAAGGGGCGGCCAGGAATTTGCATCGTGCGCGGTGAGCACCTGCATCCACGATTTCTGGATTCCGCGATTGAGGCGAGCGAGATAGTCCGGCGTCAGCCGGCCCGGTGGAATCAGATGCTTCAGCGCGAGCCGCGGGGAGTAGGCAGCCTCCCAACCCGCGCGCATCGCGCAAAGCACGATGTCGTTGTCGCCGCTGGATGTGAGCTCGCGACCCCGGCGGTCGCTCAAGGCGGTTTTTCCCGCGACCTGGTTTTCCAGCCACGCGTTCGACGCCTCGCGCCGGATCGCCATGCCGGCGCCGATCGGAGCGAAGTCCGGATAGTGATTGTGCGCTGCTCCGGGCGGCCTGAGCCCCGCGGACACTTTTTCTTCCGGACCAAGATCGCGCAGCGCGAGCAGAGGGAAGAATTCCTCCGCCCAAGTTGCCGGCGTCGTCTCGAACTGTGGCAGGGACTTTCCGCCGACGACGCCGACGCGCGGATGCTGTTGGAAGAATTGCAGCACCTGCTCGAGGTAGTCGGGGGCGAGCACGTTGTCGTCGTCCACCAGGATCGCGATTCTTCCGGCGGCCGCCTGGAAGCCACACTGGCGCGCCATCGTCAGTCCGAGCCGGGGTTCGCGGATTACCCGCAAATTGGCTGGCGACGCGTCCGTCCATTCGTCCGTGGAGGGAAAGGTGGAGGAGGCGTTGTCGATCAGCAGCGTCTCCCAATGCGCGCCGGGCAGCGTCTGGGCGCGCAGACCTGCGAGCGTGGCCCGCAAGCGTCCGAGATGGGGATTGTGCGTGGGAATGACGACCGTGAGATCCATGGCGCGAGCAGCGATTCAGTAGTGGCTCCAGCTGCGGCCGAGCCGCAGGAAGGGCGCTTCGAGCCAGCGGTGGCTGGCCGCCGCGAGGAAAAAAAGGGCGGACAGGCCCGCGGCGAGCTGGAGCCAGGAGGTGGGCGTCGTCACCATGATTTTACCGTGAAACAACAGGCTGACGGTGAGGCCGATGACCAGGCCCTGGAAGAGATACAGGAAATAGGAATAGCGCCCGAGCAGCACCAGCGGCGGCCAGGCCAGCAGATGGTTGAGGCGCGCGTCCCGATGCGTTTCGCAGTAGAGCAAAACGCTGCCGTAAAGGGCGGCGACCGCGGTGTAGCCGCCCACGGCCATCGCGAAGCTGGCATTCCCGGCGCGAAGCTTCGTGAGAACGGCGCAGGCGACGACGGCGAGAAGCGCGATCGCTCCCAGCCAGGCGCGGTGGCTCCGGCACCAGACTTCGCCGCGGGGCGAGCGCACGAGCCAGGCGATCAGCACGCCGACGCCGACGCAGTCCAAACGCCCGAAGGGAAGCAGGCTGGCCTTGAAGGCCCATTCCCGATGCAGGGCCACCAGGACGAGCCGGAAGATCACCGCCGTAAAAATTCCTCCGAGTAGCCAGCCCACGAGACGCTGACGGTCGATCCGCCGCACCAGCCAGGGCGCCAGGAGATAAAACTGCTCCTCGAGTGCCAGCGACCAGAGCATGGAAAGCGGTCGATAGCCCCAGTCGTTGGTCGCGGCCATGAACAGGTTCACGCAGAAGAGCAGGTAGACACCGGCGGACCAGGGAGCGCCGCCTTCGTCCGAGGTATAGAGTCCGGCCCGCCACGCCGCGAAAATCAGCACGACGCAGAGCACGGCCAACGGCAGAATCCGGGCGGCGCGCCGAAGGTAGAAGGTCGGGTAGAGCCCGGGGGAGTCGCGGTGATCGAGCAGACCGCCGCCGATCAGGTAGCCGGAGAGAACGAAAAACAGATCCACTCCGGTGTACGTCAGCGACAGCGCGCGGAGCACGTAGCCGCTCGGCTGGCCGGGCAGCGACGGAAAAAGCGGCGCCACGAAGTGGGAGACCAGCACGAGGGAGATCGCGATTCCCCGCAGCCCGTCGAGATGGAGCACGCGCGAGGGAGCGGTGTGGCCGGTAGCAGCGACCGTCACAAATCCTTTTCCTCCACCGCCAGCGGATCGCGGGGGCGGTCAAGCGCGGTTTCGACACCAGCGATGACCTCCTCGGCCGTGAGCGCATCCATGCAGCGATGCCCGAAGTCGCAGCGGCTCCGTTGCCAGCAGGGAGCGCACGCCGGGCGATTCGCGAGGTTGACGTTGCAAATATAGCCCGTGAGCTCCGGCGGCTCCCGGCCACCGTAGACAATCACGGCGGGGCATTCCACGGCGCGCGCGAGATGCATGAGGAAGCCCGCGAGCCCGACCAGCAGCCGGGCCTGGGCCAGCACGGCGGCTGTTTCCCGCAGCGCCGTTCGGCCGCGCAGGTCGGTGACCCCGGTCAGCGCCGGGTCACCCGCGGAGCCGATCTGCACGACCTGCAACCCTCGACGTGCCAGATGATCCGTCACCGCCTGCATCCGGTCGGCGGGCCACTGCTTGTTGAGCATCGGCACCGCGGCGGTCAGGCTCGAGGTCTGCACGGCCACGCAGCCTGCCCAACGGCTCGCGGTCTTTTGCTCGGTGGCGGACAGGGGGAGATGAGGCCTCAGCTGGATCCGGCCGGTGAGGCCGGCGCGGCGGCACATTTCGACGATGATGTGTTCCCGCACCGCCGTGTCGGCATCCCGCTCGGGATCGTAGGTCGAATAGCTCAGAGCCCGCATGGGCCGGCCCAGCTTCCGCGCCAGCCACTGGTAGCGGGCGTCTTCCGGAACCAGCCGCACGACGGGATCCGCCGCGTACAGGCTGGGGTGGCGGGTGAAGAACCAGAGTCGGCGTGCGCCGCGCCGTTTCCACTCCTCGATCGGCGCTGTGCAGAGCAGGTCGTCGCCGATGCCGCCGAGAAACCCCAGCGCAACATCCGGCCGTCCAAGGCGCAGCGTCTGCGTCGCGCCCCAGAAATACAGCGAACCTTTTGCCAGGAGAGAGCTCACGGGGAGGGCGGCGTGCCGGCGGGACCCGGCAGCGGCACAAAGTGGTTTTCCAAACCGAAACGGCGCAGCAGCCGGCGGGCGTACGCGGGCTTGTCGAAGTTCCGGCGCCGGCCGGTCACGGCCCGCCCCAAGGCGGCGGCGGCGGCCCGCGGTTCGGTGCCGATTAGGCGGATGAGCAGGGCCAGCTTCTTGCCGTGGCTGGGAGCTTCCGCGAAGGCGTGCCGGAAGTAGTCGTAGATATAGGCAAAGCGCAGCGGCTCTGTCGGCAGCTTCGTCTCTCCCCGGCGGGGCGGCAGCTCGCGCAAGGCGTCGTCCACCATCCTGACCATCAGGGCGCGTTCCGTCGCATTTTCCCGATACGGTCCGCTGGCCTGCGCGCCGTGAATGCGCCAGGTCGCCATGAACTTAGGCACGTGCACCACGTCGCAGGTGAGGCCGGCTTTCAGGCCCCACGAGAAATCGCCGCCCGGGCCGTATCCCGTGGGAAAAGGGCCGGTGCGGGTGAAGGTGGTCCGCCGGATCAGGAGCTGGGTGATCGAGTGGTAGATCGTGTGCATCACGCAGTGCAGCACGCCGTCGTACGGCGCGCGCCGCAGGTGCGGCTGCAGATAGTCGGATCCGAGGAAGCGCGCCGCGCCGGTCAGCTTCCACCAGCCGGGGATGACGGCGCCGTGTTCGTCGATGGCCTGCAAACAACATTGGGCGAGCTGGCAGTCGGGATGACGGTCGAGCGCAGCGACCATCTCGGCCAGGAAATCCGGAGTCATGGTGTCGTCGCTGGTGGCAAAGTAGACGAACTCACCGCGGGCCTTTTCGAGACAGCGGTTCCAGTTCGGATAGATCCCGTCCCGCGGCGCCTGCGTCGCCGTGATCCTCGGGTCGGCCGCCGCGTAATCCCGGAGAAACTCCCAGCTGCCGTCGTCGGAAAAACTGTCGATGATGATCAGCTCCCAGTCGCCGAAAGTCTGGTCGCGGATCGTCGCCAGTCTTTCCTCGAGGAATGCCCGCTGGTTGAGATTGGGCAGGAGAATGGAGACGCGCGGGGTCGTCATGGAGCGGGAAGCCGCGCGGCGACTGCCGCGACGACCTGCTCGACGGTGACGGCATCGATCCGGCGCGGGCCGCTGGCCGGAACGAGGGGGGCGACGAGCGTGCAGTCGGCCCGCCAGGGGCCGAAGCGGTCGGGTGAGTAGTGGTTGGAGGCGTCCTGGTTCTCCGCCAAGCCGCTGACGAGCACGAGCGGACGCTCCAGGGCGGAGGCGATGTGCATGAGGCCGGTGTCGACGGTCAGCACAAGCCCGCAGCGTTGGAGCAGTTGCGCGGTTTCATCCAGCGAGAGCCGGCCCGCCAACGGGACGAGATTGGGCAGCGCCTGCACGGCGGGATCCGTGGCGAGGGCGGCGTATTCGGGACCGACGAGCAGAAGGAACGTCACTCCCGGCCGGTCGGAAAACCGACGCACGACCTCGAGAAAGCGGGCCAGCGGCCAGTCCTTCACCGCCTCGGCCGAAAGCGGGCACAGCGCCACGAGGAAATGGCGCTCGCGGCCCGGCAGGAGGCGCGTGACGAGGGCCTCGCCCCCGGGCCCGGGCCAGAGTTCCTCGCGGTCGCTTTCCACGCGGAGGCCGAGGGCGCGGAGCAGATCGAGATTTTTCTCCACCTCGTGACGGCCTGCCGATTCCGTGACCGCCAGATGGAGCAGCCGGTCGGCGCCGCGATTCTGCCGCGCCTTGACGGAAGAAACCGCCGTCGCGTAG
>CALFNJ010000294.1 GCA_937902865.1 uncultured Opitutaceae bacterium | reverse complement strand
CCGTGATCGTCACGCCGCGGCTCACCGGGACGGTTCGCCCTACCTTTGAATTGCAGGTTGCGGACTGCGGATTGGCGAACCGGGCGTCCGCTCTTGCTGCGTCACCGCGTTGGTTCCGGCGCTTGGCTAGGCGCTAGGCTTCTTCTCTATTGGGGTGGTCCCAGTCTGGGCTCGTGATTCTGCTTTGCGTGCAAAACCCGAAACACAATCACACGGTCATCGATGAACTGATAGAAAATCTTGTAGGGAAACCTCCGGAGCAGCACGCGGTGAAACTTGCGAAAATAGCATCTGGTCTGTTCCGGAGCGTGCCCCAACTCCTGCATCGCAAGCGCAACTTCATCGAGAAACTGCCCGCCCAAACCCGACCGCTTTCCTTCGTACCAAGCGTACGCCATCGCCAAATCCCGTTCAGCCTCCGGCCGAACGAACACGGTTCGGATCACGACCGCTGGCGCAACCGTGCTTCGACTTCGGGCCAGGCAGCGCCCGCGACGGGATTGGCGTCGTACGACGCTTGAGCGTCATTCAACACCGCCTTCTCCCGCTCGGTCGGCCCGCTCGTTTCTTCCAGGCGCCAGAGCTGGGCAAGAATCTCCCGACGATCCTGCACCGACAATTTCGTCAGTTCAGCCAGGATTTCTGCTTTGCTCATGATCCGAAGCTAGAGCCTTTTCCCCTCGATTCAAGCAGCCGCGCCGGCGTGACCTGGTTTTCAAATTGATCCATTTGCTTCGAGAAACGCTCACACCGAGCCGTTTCTTTCACGTGGAGAGAAATCGATCACTCCCGTGTTTAGCCGGCCCCTTTCCGGCCCACTGCAGAACGCCGTAACAAAAAGGTGGGGCGCGTTATCCCTAACGCGCCGTGATCGTCACGCCGCGGCTCACCGGGACGGTTCGCCCTACCTTTGAATTGCGACTGCGGACGAGCCGCAGCCGATCTTTGCCCACGGAACACACGGAAGACGCGGAAAGAAACCGGTGCCTCTGATTCCGAATGTAGGGGCGTTCCTTGTGGACGCCCGGCGCGCTCCGCGCCTCTGTGCGAAAATCGGTTTGGTTTGACGTCCGGCGTCAGGCGTCCGTTTTCCGATCTCCGGATTTGGCGTTTGTCCTCTGGGATTTGAGATTTGCCATTCTTGCCATGCCCGCCGGTGACGGAATGATGCGCCGCTCCCGCTTTCCGCTTCATGGCCGACTCTCCTTCCACGCTTTCCGCGCCCGGCTGGTGGCCGCGCCTGAAACGGCACGTCGCGCTCGATCTGACGCCGCTGCGGGAATCGCGCGAATACCGGCTGCTGTTCACCGGCCAGTTCGTGTCGGCCTTCGGCTCGGCGATCACCTATGTGATTTTGCCGTGGCAGATGTTTCAGCTGACGCAGTCCACGCTCTACGTGGGGTTGCTCGGGCTGGCGGAATTCTTCCCGATGTTCTTCCTGTCCTTCGCCGGCGGCGCGCTGGCGGACGCGATCGACCGCCGGAAGCTGATCCTGACCGCGGAATGCGGACTCGCGCTCTGCTGCGTGGCGCTGACGTGCAACGCGCTGCTGGCGCAACCGCATGTGTGGCTGCTGTTCTTTGGCGCCGCGTGGAGCGCGGGCTTCAACGCGATCCACCGTCCCGCATTGGAGTCGCTCACGCCGCAGCTCGTGCGGCCGGAACACTTGCCCGCCGTGTCGGCGCTCGCGAGCCTGCGCAGCTTCATGTTCGTCGTCGGCCCGGCCATCGCCGGTATGATCGCAGCCGGATTCGGCGCGGCGCTGGGTTTCGCGATCAACTTCGCGACCTACCTTGTGGCGATCGTCGCCCTGCTTCGCATGCGCGGCATGCCGGTGCCGAAGGGCGCGCCCCGCATGACGCTGGGCACGGTGCTGGAAGGCCTCCGCTACGCCCGGAAGCGCGGCGAACTGCTCGGCACGTACCTGATCGATATCAACGCGATGTTCTTCGCCATGCCGATCGTGCTGTTCCCCGCGCTGGCGCAGGACTTCGGCCACGTGTCGGTGGGCTGGTTCTATTCGACCCTCGCGCTCGGCCCGCTGCTCGTGTCGCTGACCTCCGGCTGGACCCGGCGCGTCCAGCGGCACGGCCGCGCGATCATCCTCGCCGTCGTGGTGTGGGGCATCGCCGTCGCCGGCTTCGCGCTCGCGCATTCGCTGTGGCTCGCGCTGCTCTGCCTCCTGCTTGCCGGCGCGGCCGACGGCGTGAGCGGCATCTTCCGGATGACGGTCTGGAATCAATCGATCCCCGACCGCCTCCGCGGCCGGATGGCGAGCGTGGAGATGATGAGCTACCTGACCGGCCCGTATCTCGGCAACGCGCAGGTGGGCTTCTCCGCCAGCCTCCTCGGCCTCCACACCGGCATCGCCGGCGGCGGCCTGGCCTGCGTGCTCGGCGCCGTGCTGCTCGCCGTGCTCCTGCCCCGCTTCTACCGCTACCACTCCGAGGAAGGCATCGCGCACAAACGCGCAGAGGAAGCGTGAGCCGAGGAATTTTGGATTTTGGAGTTTCGATTTTGGATTCCGGACCGCAGAGCCCCGCCGATCACCTCGTAGCCGCCGCGGTGCCAAGGCTCAGATGTAGGGGCGTTCCTTGCGGACGCCCGGGTTTGGGTTCGAAGGTGCGAACATCACGAGAACTCCCGACACTCATCGCTCAGAGCTGAATCCTCGATCGCGGTTCTCTCCGGAGCCGAATCACGTCCGCCGCCGCCACTCCCAAACCAGGCCGTCTTCCGGATGGTTAACCTCTCCCCAGAGCTCAAAGCCGAGTTTTTGCAGAATCCGCGTGGACGCTCCGTGCTCGCGGAGCGTCTGGGCCGCGATCAGCACGGTGGGATCCTGCGCTTCCGCCAGACGCAAAAGCTGGTGAGTCATTCGCGTCGCCACGCCCCTTCCCTCGTATCCCGGAAGCGTGAAATACGCGATTTCCACTCGGCTCCCGGCCGGCGGACCTTTGAAACCGCAGGTGCCAACGACCGCTTCGCCTTCGCTCACAAGATAGCAAATCCACGGCGGTGCATATGCGACCGAATCATACATCGCCGAAAACGTCGCCAGCACCGGAGCCACGGCGTCGGGAACCGGATAGGGAAGATCGGCCACACCGCCATCTCTTTGAATCGGCCAAAATTTCATGGACCGCCGGACCTCTATTTCAAGAGGACGCTCATTGCGTCCGGCTTAACCTTTCGAGCTCCGCTTGGAGTGCGGCAGCACGGCCAACATGCAACAATCCATAGTGGGCGAAGGCCTTCGCTTCGGCAGGCCGGCCTTCCGCAGTACGCAATCGGGCGAAAACCAGGGCGACGCGAACCTCGGTGGATCCAAAACCCCGCATTATCTCCCGAAATTGCGGCATCTGCTCCGGAGCGATCGAGAAAAGAGGAGACCGCGGGCCACCGAAGATCTCGAAC
>CALFNJ010000293.1 GCA_937902865.1 uncultured Opitutaceae bacterium | reverse complement strand
CTCGCCGCGGAGTCCTTCTATCTGGTGCTCGCCACCGCTTCCGGCCGGAAGACGAAGGGCGAGCACGCCGGCCACTCCCAGGTTTCCCTTTGGCGGAACTGGCGCCAGACCGACACGTCGCAGCTCGACCGTCTCCGGGCGCGCACCGCTCCGGACGGAATTCCCCTTCCTCTCTCCGGCCAACCCGCCGCTGCGGCGAACCGTACCTCCGCGCCAGCCTCCCTGCAGTTGCTCCGCTCCGATTCCGGCTGGGCCACCGAGCGGGTCGGCCTGGTGCTGCCCACCAGCCTCTGCGCGGCGCAGATCGCCCGGCTGGCGGCCGAGCGGTTGAATCAGAAGCAGCTCGGACGCGCCCAGGGAATTTCCCGTTTTGTCGGTCTCACGCATACCGAGGGCTGCGGTTTCGGCGGAGAGGCCATGCACAAGCTGCTGCATCGGACCTACCGCGGCTACGTCACCCATCCGAATGTCGCCGCCGCCCTGCTGCTCGAGCACGGCTGTGAGAAAGTGCCGAACGACATGATGCGCCGCCAGCTCGAGGCCGCGCAGGTGCCGCTCGACCGCTTCGGCTGGGCGAGCGTCCAGCTCGACGGCGGCATCGAGAAGGCGATCGCCAAGGTCGAAGCCTGGTTCAACGAGAAGTTTGCCACCCTGGCTCCCGCCCCGACTTTGCCGACCGGCTTCGGCGCGTTGGCCGTCGGCCTGATGACCGCTGCGCCGGTGGCCGCGAGCACCGCCACGGCTTTCGCGGCCCTCGCCCGCGCGGTGGTGGGAGACGGCGGCTCAATCCTGCTGCCGGAAAGCGATCCGCTTCTCGCCAATCCGGCCTTCCGCCGCGAGGTGCTCGGTGATGTTCCGCCCCACGCCACGCTCGCCTACGGCCAGCCGCTCGTGCAGCCGGGCTTTCATGTCGTCGCCACCGAGACCGATCACTGGGTCGAGAACGTCACGGGTCTCGGCGGCTGCGGCGCGCAGCTTTTCCTGACCGTCGTGCGCGATCATGCGCGGCAGGGGCATCCGCTGCTGTCCGTGATCCAGGTGGCCGAGGCCGATCAGCGCGGCGTGCTCCCCGCCGACGACGTCGACGGTTTCCTGACCGGCCGTCCCGCCGAGGACGAAGCGCTGCTCTCTCGCCTGCTCGCCGCCGTCGCGCAGCGCGAGCAAAGCACCGTCTCCGCCGCCCAGGGCTTCATCGACTTCCAGCTGACCCGCGGCCTGCTCGGCGTTTCGACCTGAGCGCACGCGTGGTGCGCAGGTTCGGTTTTGTTGGGGACGCGACCTCCCGGTCGCGTGGTGGGGCGCGTTATCCCTAACGCGCCGAAACCGTTATCCGCGTTTACCGTCGAATGAGCGAACCGGCGCGTTAGGGATAACGCGCCCTACCCTCAGGCAAACGCCCGAATCCCACCGCACCTCACCGCGCCGATACCGGCGCCGCCCGCGGCACGACGCCCTGGAAGCTGCGCCATTTCTCCAACGGCAGATTGGCGACGATGATGATCACCACCTGGCTGATGACGAAGCCGATCAGCCACCAGAAAGCGGCGTCCATGAAGCCGTAGCTGTGCAGGCCGATGCCGAGCATGTTCACGCCGAACCAGCTCCAGCTCGTCACGATGTTGCCGAAGACCGCCATGCACATCAGGCCGCGCTGCTTGACCATGCCGCCCCAGCGGGCGTGCAGGATGATCGCGTTCCAGATGACGATGATGAGCGCGCCGTTTTCCTTCGGATCCCAACCCCAGAAGCGACCCCACGACTGGTCCGCCCAAATGCCGCCGAGGACGGTGCCGATCAGGCTGCAGAGGGTGGCGAAGCAAACGATGCCGTACACCATCCGCGCCAGCGTGTCGGCGGTGGCCTTGTCCAGCGAACGCGTGAACACGCCGCGGAAGATGAAGATCAGCGCCAGGAAGCCGGAGAGGAAGGTCGCCGCGTAGCCGGTCGTGACGATCACCACGTGCGTGGCGAGCCACAGGTTGGTGTCGAGCACCGCGCGCATCATCTCGAGCGTGTCGCCGCTGAGCGACAGGTGATGCGCGATCAGCAGCGTCAGAAAGCCGATGATGCCCGCCGCGACCGAGCCGATGGCGTTGCGATAGATCTTTTCCAGGATGAGGCACAATCCCACCGAGCCCCAGCCGACGAAGAGCGCCGACGAATAGAGATTGGTCACCGGCGGCCGTCCTTCGAGCCACATGCGGGTCGCGATGCCAGCCGTGGCGGTGAGGAAAGCCACGAGCACCAGGTAAAACGCGCTGCGCCCGAGCACCTCCGGCCATTTCAGCCAGGAGACGATCGCGATGAAAAACGCGAAGGCGTAGAGGACGGTGCTGCGATAGAACGGCTCCGCCGCGTTGAAGCGGGTCTCGATGTCGCTCTTCTTCAGCTGGGGCGCGAACCGCTTCTGCAGCTCGTCGCGGTACATGCCGACGAGATGGTTGAACTCCTGCGCCTGATGGCCGCGCCAGGTTTGCGCGAGGGCCGCATAGGTCAGCGCCGTGGGATTGACCTGGCCGTCACCATAGGACTCCAGCAAAGCCGCGCCCGTGTTGGACCACGCCGTCTGGTCCTTCGCATCCGTTACCGGGGGCACCGCGCGCAGGTAGGAGAATCGGTCCAGCGTCATGAAATCCTCGCCGATATCCGTCATCTGCTTGGCGAGCGCCTCGTCGTGTGGCTGGCCCGCCTGCTTGGCGCGCAGGGCGCCGACACCCTGCGGCAGACTTTTCTGGAAACTCAGCAGCTGGGTGAGAAAATCCTCCGATCCCGGCGGAACCAGGCTGTGCTGCAGACGCTGGTAGAGCACCAGGCTGTTGTAGAGCTGCACCACCGACTTCTGGAACTGCGTGCGCGCCGCCTCGTCCACCGGCTGGGCCAGCTTGTACTGGGCTTCGAGCTCCGCGAGTTTCGGCTGCAGCTGGTTGAAGGAAAAACGGGAGCGGTTCTTCGGCAGGAAATCCGCCATGGCGAGCGTGCGCGCGGCGCCGTTGTCGTAGGCGACCTTCACCTGCTCGTCCGTGAGCCCCATCAGCGCCACCAGCTCGGGCGAGTCCGCGCTGCTCACGCGGAAGGTCGGATAGGCGTCGGACTTCGCCGGCGCGAACAGCGTGTCCGCCAGCCACTCCGTCGGAGAATCGACGAGCGGCTTCGGCAGCGCCGGATCGCCCACCGCCTGGCGCCCCTGCAGCACGAGCAGCGACGTGCGGGCCACGGTGTCGAGCGGCTTGATGCGGCCGTTGACGAGCACGGGCAGCCGGCCGAAGGCAATCAGGTCGAACTCGCCGGTGTTGCGCGGCGGCAGCAGGCCGACCGCGATGTAGGCGACCGCGGACAGCAGCGCGAGCCAGGGAAGGATCTTTTTCATGCGACGGCGGCCGCGGCGGCGCGGCGTTTGCGGAGGAAACCGATCAGATGGATGCCGAACTGGATGACCAGGCCGACCGCCATCATCACGCAGGCCACGTAGGGCAGGCGCCAGCTGGGGTTGCGCACGACTTGGAGAATGGTGACGTGATCATTGCCTTCCTCGAAGCTGGCCTGGAAAAATGTCAGCCCGGCGTAGCGCAGCGGGTTGTTCATGTAGATGAGCACCTCGCGGTCGTCGCGACCATCCGGCGTCGTGAGCTTCACACGGCTCGAGAAATTTTTCGGGATATCGGTGCCCGCGTAAACATCGTGGCTGAACTTCAGCAACGTCAGCGCGAACGGCTTGTAGGCGCGCACCGGTCGCAGCGCGATTTTCCAGGAGCGCCCACCGTAGGAAAAGGTCTGCGGAGGCATGACCATGAACTGCGGAGGAAGGTAAGTCGTGAGCCAGGTGCCGATCGAGCCCTCGGGTCCGACCAGCTCGATGAAAGCCGCGGGCACATTGAC
Organism: uncultured Opitutaceae bacterium; assembly: GCA_937902865.1. Classification (GTDB taxonomy): domain Bacteria; phylum Verrucomicrobiota; class Verrucomicrobiia; order Opitutales; family Opitutaceae; genus CAIUWA01. The sequence goes on along the minus strand of CALFNJ010000293.1, from coordinate 589 downwards.
CGCGTCCGGCTTGTAGTTGAAGGCCACCGGTGTGACGACGAAGTTGGGGCCGAAGCCAGTCGTGGCGATCGAGGCCGGCGCATTGGGCGCATCACTCCGCCGCGTGAGATCGACGTTCGGGAAGAACCCCTTCGGCACCACGCGGAAAGGCAGCTTCGGATGCTGGATCACGTCGCCGCGCGCGATGATTTCCTTCGGGATCACCACCACGTCGTCGAAGTTCGCGTCGGTTGTGTCAGTGATCGCCAGCTCGTAGTACTGATAACTCTCCGAATAATTCTTCGTCTGCCCTTCCTCGAGCCGCATCTGGTAATCCTCCTGCATCAGCCCGGTCAGCAGTTCGCCAACCAGCAGCAGGATCAGCCCGAGATGGGTCAGGAAGATGCCCGACTTCCGCCAGGTCATCTTGAAGCGATAGACATGCGCGGCGATGAGGTTGATGAACAGGAGCCCGCCGATGAAATAGCCGCCGGGAAAAATCGGCACCGGCACCTCGCCGAATTTACACAGCACGAAGAACGTCTGGAAATATTTCTGCTGCACCGCCCAGACGCCGAGATTCACCTGGTCGAGGGTCGCCGCGAAGATC
>CALFNJ010000292.1 GCA_937902865.1 uncultured Opitutaceae bacterium | reverse complement strand
CACAAACCCGATCAACGGAATTTCACCACAAAGGCACGGAGACACCGAGCCGGGTCACCACGAAACACACGAACGACACGAAAATCGGAAACCCAGGCAGTTGGCCGCAAAAAGGCGCAGAGAACGCAAAAATCCCCTGCAGAGCTTTTGCGGCATTTGCGACTTTTTGCGGCCAATCCTCCGATCTCAGCGGCGCAGAGGCATCGCTCTCATCCACTTCTCACGAACCCATCCCCTGACATGCTAGCTTGGAGCCCTATTCTGGTGCAGAAGATCGAAATCCAGGCGCTGGGTTTTGTGCTGCGGAAGTTGCAGCTCAACCGGCACCGGGATGCGGAGGTGGCACCGCATGCGCACGACTACGCGCAGCTGATCCTCTATCTCGCGGGCGAAGGCTGGCAGACCGTGAGCGGCCGGCGGCGGGCAGCGCATCCGGGGGATCTTTTCGTGATTCCCGCTGGCGTGCCGCATGGCTTCGCGGTCCAGCGCGGGAGCCGTCCGCTTTGCCTGGTGCTCGATTACGAGGTGGCCGACGCGGCGCGGCCGCGGGCAGTGCATCGCCGGCTGCCGCAGGCCACGTTGAACGAACTGCACGCGCTGCTGGCGCAGGTACCGACCAAGGGGCGCCTGACGCTCGCGAATTACTCCGCCATCCTCGCGGTGGTTGCCCGTCTGCTCGATCAGGCTCCCGCGCCACCGGAGCCGTCGACCGCACCGACGCTCTACGAAAAAGTCCGCGGGCTGTTGCGTTCGCCCGGATCCGCTCCCCTCGCCCGCGTCGCCCAAACGGCCGGCTATCATCCCGACCACCTCAGCCGGAAACTGAAGCGTGAATCCGGTGTCAGCCTGCGCGCGCTGCGCGACCAGCTGCGGTTGGAAAACGCCCAGCGAGCCTTGTCGTCCGCGCCCACCATCGCCGAGGCGGCGGTGCAGGCGGGCTTCGACGATCCGAATTATTTTGCGCGCTGGTTCCGCCGGCAAACGGGAGTAGCTCCGGCGCAATGGCGCTTGGGTCAAAAGTAACAAGTGCCGCTGAAAGCGGAGGCGATGACGGAGGCGGGAGGCCTGAGGGGGAAGGCTTGAGCGTGGAACACGGAGGCCAGAGGACGGAGATCAGAGGGGAAAGCCGGAGGGCTGAAGACCGGAGGGGCGGAAGTCGAACACGTTGACCGCCGATGAGGTGGCCGTCGACCTCCGGGCGACGGTTCTTCTCTGCCGCGCTGAAACCGCCGCCCGGAGGTCGGCGGCCACCTCGATTGCGTTGGTGCGAGGCTCGTCGCGTTAGCTTGCGGCATGGGGGTTGAAAATGGGGACGCGACCTCCCGGTCGCGTTCGGCGATCGGGAGGGTCGCCGCTCCATCGCGATCAAATGCCGGCGGAGTCGAACAGCGCATTAGGGTTAATGCGCTCCACCTGTCTTTCATCCGTGCCCTCTCTTCCCCTCTGCGTCCTCCGTGTTAAAATCACGCTCTGCAAACTTCCGACTCCCGTCGGCCGTCACTTGGAACGCAGGAGACGCGCAGCCTACTGCGCCGCCGGCGCCTTCGTGTACTGCGGCGCGGCGCCAGCCGGGAGCGGCGGGATGCCGTTCTCGCCCGCTTTCGGCAACGTGCCAGCGAGCTCCTGGCGCCAGTGGGCAACGTCGCCGCCGGGGCAATAGACGTAGATCATGTGCATCGGCTCGGAGCCGGTGTTGGTGAGCTGGTGGAAAAGCGTTGGCGGCATGAACACCGCCTGGCCGGCCTTGATCGGGCTGCGCTCGGTGCCGACGCAGATCTCTCCCTCACCCTGCACGATGAAATACACTTCCTCCTGCTCCTGGTTGTGCCACGGCACCTGGCCGCCGTGCGGCTCGAGGATGGAATAGCCCATCGAAAACCCTTTCGCCGGAATCGGCTGGCCCAGCTGGCCCACGAGCCCGCGGCCCCAGCGGCGGGCGGGAAATTTACCTCCGGGAATCTTCGCGAGATCGGCGATAATCATGCGCAGTGCTTACGCGGGCGGGCCCGAGCACTGCGACAATATTTTCTGAAGGAATGACGCTCCCTTCCGGAAGTCTCGCACAGAGGCGCAGAGGCACAGAGATCGGATCCAGACCAGCCAATTGATCGATCTCTGCGCTTCTGCGCCTCTGCGCGAGATCCGAGGATCGATGTTTGATCTGCAGCTCAGAAGGGGAACCCGATCGAGAAGAGCAGCGTGCCGTGGGGATCGAGCGGGCGCGGGTTCAGGTTGCGGCCGTATTCGACGCGGATCGGGCCGACGAGGGTCTGGTAGCGGACGCCGAGGCCAACGGAGTAAAGTTTCTCGTCGAACGGATAATCCGCCATCCGCGTCGCCATGCCGAGTGCGTCGCTGAACGCCACCAGCGACCACTTCGAGGTCATCGCCTGCTCGATCTCGAGGTTCAGGAGCATCGTCGTCTTCGCGCCCAGGAACTGGCCGTCCGGCGCGCGCGGCGCCGCTTCGCCCTCGCCGTAGCCGCGGATGGAATTGTCGCCGCCCGGATAGAAGCGGACGTTGACCGGCAGCTGCGCGTCGTTCGGCGAACCGAAGGTCGTCACGAGTCCGTGCGTGAAGCCGAGGTGGATCCAGCGCGTGCGTCCCCAGGAGGTGTGATACGACGCGCCCATCTGCAGGCGCTGGTAATCGACCTGGCCACCGAGCATGCGGTTGGCGTTCTCCACCTGGAGGTAGATGCGATAGCCGTGATGCGGCGTGAGCGGATTGTCCCGCCGGTCTCGCGCCATGCCGAAATCGACCGTGGCGACGTCCGTCTGGACGCGATCGAAGGGATTCGTCGCGAGCGAATTGTTGGTGCTGCGCAGGCGCTGGAAGGTGTAGCCCGTGGTGATGTCGAGCCCGAGCTTGGGCAGCGGCAGGGCGACCGAAACGTTCACGCCGTATTCTTCCCGCAAAAAGGAGAGCTCCTCACGCCGCAGGCCGAAGAGCTTCGTCGTGCCGTCCACCGAGCTGCCGAACAATTCCGGCACCGTGTAATCGTATTCTCCGCGCGTGCTCTTCATCGACTGCACCAGTTCGAGCGTGCTGCGATGCGCGAGGCCCCAGAGGTTGTACGAGCGCTGCTCCACTCCCCCGCGCAACTGCTCGTAGCTGCCGTAGCCGAACAGCAGGCTCGCGTCGCTCGTCGGCGCTTCGTTGAGGTGATAGACCGCGTCGCGGGTCGTGCCGTCGGGAGGATCGTAGCCGACGTCCACCGCGTTGAACACGCCGAGCCGCGAGAGGCGGAACTGGCCGTTCTCGAGCTCGATCGGATTGAGCGGCACGCCCGGCTTGATCGGCACGAGCGGACGCAGCACGGATTCGTGAGTCCGCTCCTGGCCGACGAAGCGCACTTTTCCCAAAGTCACCTTCGGCCCCGGCACGATCGCGGCCGCGATCGTCACCTCGCGCACGCCGTCCTTCGCCGGCGCGGCCTGCGGCTGCAGCGTGACCATCACGTCCGGATAGCCGAGCTGGTAGTACCAGCGCCGGACGGCGGTTTCCATGTCCTGCCGCCAGAGCGAGGACCAGGGCTTGCCGAGCCGGCCCAGTTCGAGGCCCGCCGGCGTGTCGTCGCTGTCGCTCTCCGTGAAATTCACCGCGGCGACGCGCCACTGCGCGCCCTCGTTGACCGTCACGTGCACGCGCACGTTACCGTTCTCGTGGTTGATCTGCACGTCGTCCACCTCCACCTCCGCCTCCGCGTAGCCTTTCCGGCGCAGCTCCTCGAGCAGGTGGCCGCCCGAACGCTGGAGCCGGTTTGCCGAATAGGCGCGCTCCGAGCC
>CALFNJ010000291.1 GCA_937902865.1 uncultured Opitutaceae bacterium | reverse complement strand
TACACTCTTTCCCTACACGACGCTCTTCCGATCTGGTAGGTTACCACCCCATGATGCGGTAGGTGGTCACCTACCATCCCGACCACCGGGAAAACTCCGGAGCCACGGACCCCGGCGGACGCCGGTGGTTCGATCGAGCAGATCAAATCTCCAGACCGCCGGCGGGTTGGGTTGGAGACCCGCCTGCTCCGCGCGATTGCGGCTGAAAGGAGAAAGGACGACGAATGCCGCTTGCGCCGGCTCTGGTGAAAAGCAGATTGGACCCTCCGCTTTGCCCGCCATGCCAGGTATTTCCGCTCCTTCGTTCACCGCAGCCGAAATCGAATCCGAGGCCGAACGCCTGCTCCGTGCCCTGATGCACGTGGACTGCGATCCGCGCGGAAGGCGCTGGAATTACGACACCTGCCGGGAAATCGCGCCGCTCACGCTGGAAATCAACCGGCTGAAAAAGGAAAAGGGCGCGGTCATCCTCGCCCACTCCTACGTCGAGCCGGAGATCATCTACGGCGTGGCGGATTTCCGCGGCGATTCGTACTACCTCAGCATGCAGGCCCGGCAGGCGCGGGCGAAGATGATCGTGTTCGCCGGGGTGGTGTTCATGGCGGAGACCGCCAAGATCCTTTCGCCGGACGCCACGGTGGTGGTGCCCGATCGCGATTCGGGCTGCTCGCTGGCGGACTCGCTCACGGGGCCGCAGCTGCGGGAGTTGAAGCAGCTTTATCCGGATGCGACGGTCGTCTGCTACATCAACAGCACGGCAGACGTGAAGGCGGAGTCGGACGTGTGCGTCACGTCGGGCAATGTCTATCACATCGTGGAGCATCTGCCCGCGCGGCGGATCCTCTTCGTGCCCGACCGCCTGATGGGGCAGAATCTGCGGGAGGAAATGAAGCGCCGCGGCGTGGACAAGGAGATCATCACCTCCGACGGCACCTGCATCGTCCATGACCAGTTCGGCCCCGCGGAAATGGCCGAAGCGCGGACGCGTTATCCCGGCCTGAAGATCGTCGCGCATCCCGAGTGTCCTCCTGAGGTGGCCGCCGCGGCGGACTTTGTCGGCAGCACGGGGGCGATGATGAAGTACGTGAAGGGCTCGGGCGCGCCTTACTACCTCATGCTGACGGAGTGCGGCCTCGTCGGACGCCTGCAGGTGGAGACGCCGGAGAAGCATTTCATCGGCGGCTGCCGGCTCTGCCCCTACATGAAACTCAACTCGCTGGAAAAAATCCGGGACGCGCTGGTTGCGGCGCGTCCGGACCAGGTGGTCACGCTGGATGAGCCGCTGCGCCAGCGGGCCGCGCGCTGCATCGAGCGGATGTTCGAACTCGCCCCGACGGACTGAGTCCGGGCTGCTTTTCTGCGGCGGTCCCCCGCCGCGGCTGATTCTTACTCATTTCAATTTCATGAACCACCCTCGCACCGATCACCTGATCGATCTCGCGCTGGAGGAGGACGCGGGCCTCGGCGATTTGACGAGCCGCGCGATCTTCGCTCCGACGCACCGCTCCAGCGCCTTCATTTCCGCCGGCCAGGATCTGGTCGTGTGCGGGCTCGAGGTGGCCGCGAAGGTTTTTGTCCGCGTGGATCCCGCGCTGAAAGTCACGCTGACCGCGCGCGACGGAGATCGCGTGAAAAAGGGCGGCATGGTGCTGCGGGTCACCGGACCGACGATCGCGCTGCTCACCGCGGAGCGCACGGCGCTGAATTTCCTCCAGCGGCTTTCGGGCATCGCGACGCTCTCCCGAAAATTCGCCGCGGCCGTGGCGGGCACGGGCGTGCGCATCGTCGACACGCGCAAGACGACGCCGGGCTGGCGCGCGCTGGAGAAATACGCCGTGCGCTGCGGCGGCTGCCACAATCACCGCTCATCCTTGGGGGAGCACGTGTTGATCAAGGACAACCATATCGCCGCGGCCGGCTCCATCGCCCGCGCGGTGCAGAAGGCGCGCACGGCGGCGCCGCATCTGGCGAAGATCGAGATCGAGGCGAAGACTCTGGCCGAGGTCCGCGCGGCGGTCCGCGCGGGCGCGGAGGTCATCCTGCTCGACAACATGACCCCGGCGCAGGTGCAGGCGGCGATCGCGACGATCGGCGGCGCGGCGGCGATCGAGGTGTCCGGCGGCGTGCGCTATGAAACGCTGCGCGACTACGCGTTGCCCGGCGTGGACATGATCAGCGTCGGCGCCCTCACCCATTCGGCGGCCTCGGCGGACCTCAGCCTGACGCTCCGCGCGGGCAAGCGCGGCACGTCCTGATCCGGTGAAAGTCGTTCACACAGACTGCCTGGTGATCGGCGCGGGACTCGCGGGCTCGGCCTACGCGCTGCATGCGGCGCGGCATGGCCTGAACGTCGAGCTGCTGTCGCTGGCGGCGCCGCTGGTGGCGAACAGCGACTGGGCCCAGGGCGGCATCATCTACGACACGTCGACCGATTCCGCGGCGCTGGCGAAGGACATCCTCGAGGCGAGCGACCAGACGGCGAATCCCGCGGCGGTCGACCAGCTCGTGCGCGAAGGCCACGGCGCGGTGAAGGAGCTGCTGCTTGACGAATTGCAGGTCGGATTCGATCGCACCGATACCGGCGCGCTCGATTTCACGCGCGAGGGCGGGCACAGCGCGCGGCGGATCATTCACGCGAAGGACGCCACGGGCCACGCGATCCTTGGCGCGGTCGCGCCCAAGGTGGATGCCACGCCGCGCATCACGCGGCGCTCCGGCTGGGTGGCGATCGATCTGCTCACGCTTTCGCACAACTCCGACGACCCGGCGGACAAGTACCAGCCGCTGACCTGCTTTGGCGCCTACGTGCTCGATACCGTCACGGGCGTGATCAGCGCGATCATCGCGAAGAAGACCATCCTGGCCACCGGCGGACTGGGCGGAATCTTCCTGCACACGACCAACCAGCCCGGGAGCATCGGGCACGGCGTGGCGATGGCCTACCGTGTCGGCGCGCGACTCGTCGACCTCGAGTACGTTCAGTTTCATCCCACGGTCTTCGCGAAGAAGAATGCGCCGCGCTTTCTCATCACGGAAGCGCTGCGCGGCGAAGGCGCGGTGCTGGTCAACGCGCGAGGCGAGCGCTTCATGGATGCCGCCGATCCTCGCGGTTCGCTCGCGCCGCGCGACGTCGTGACCCGCGCGATCAAGCACGAGCTCGCGTCGAGCGGGGAGCCCTGCGTCTTCCTCGATCTCTCGGCGCTCACGCCGGATTTCATCCGCGAACGTTTTCCGAGCATCCACGAACGGTGCCTCGCGCACGGCGTGGATATCACGCGCGAGCCCATCCCCGTCGTGCCGGCAGCCCACTATGCCTGCGGCGGGGTGCACACCGATTTGAAGGGCCGCACGAGCGTGCGGCATCTGAATGCGATCGGCGAAACCGCCTGCACCGGCCTGCATGGTGCCAACCGCCTCGCGAGCACCTCGCTGCTCGAGTGTCTGACCGGCGCGAAATTCACGGCGCAGGCGGATATCGCGGACATTGCGCGCGGCGGGTTCCGCCAGCCGACGCCGCGTCCGTGGGAGAGCCCGGTGCGCGAAGCTGATCTGAACCTGGTGCGGCAGGATATGCTGCAGGTGCAGACCACGATGTGGAATTAAGCCGGGATCGTGCAGATCGGAAGAGC
>CALFNJ010000290.1 GCA_937902865.1 uncultured Opitutaceae bacterium | reverse complement strand
CAAGTTCGGCATCCATCTCATGCGCGGCATCCCGCGTCAGGCGGTGGCGGCGAATACGCCGATCAAGGGCTCCAGTCATCGCGCCGCCGAGATCGCGGACAAGGTGAACATCTGCCCGTGGAATCCCGACATGTACGGCGTCGATATGGCGAAGCCCGGCGCGCAGGAGTACTACGACTCCGTCTTCGCGCTCATCGCCTCGTGGGGCGTCGACTTCGTCAAGGTCGACGACCTCAGCCGGCCGTATCTGCGCAACGAACCCGAGATCGAGGCGATCCGCCGCGCGATCGACCGCACCGGCCGGCCGATCGTGCTGAGCCTCTCTCCCGGCGAAACTGATCTCGCCGGCGCGGACCACGTGGAGCGGCACGCGAACCTCTGGCGCATCAGCGACGACTTCTGGGACCGCTGGCCGCTGCTGCTGGAGCAGTTCGAGCGCCTGCGGAAATGGTCGCCCTACGCCGGCCCCGGCCACTGGCCCGACGCCGACATGCTCCCGCTCGGCACGCTCGAGCAGGGCCGCCGGCTCACGCGTTTCACCCGCGATGAGCAGATCACCATGCTCACGCTCTGGTCCATCGCGCGCTCCCCGCTGATCCTCGGCGCCGACCTCACCAAGCTGGACGACGCCACCTTCGCGCTGCTGACCAACGACGAAGTCATCGCCGTCGATCAAGGCAGCACGAACGGCGAGCAGCTCTTCAACCACGACGGCTGGATCGCCTGGACGGCCGAGATCCCCGGCTCCGCCGACAAATACCTCGCCGTGTTCAACACGCGCAATCGCCCCGAAGGCTCGGCCGCGCTCACGGCGGCGATCCCGGTCAAGCTCTCCGAACTCGGCATCGCCGAAAAAGTCCGCGTGCGCGATCTCTGGCTGAAAAAGGATCTCACCGCTGACATCTCCGGCGAATTCTCCCCCGAAATCCCCTGGCACGGCGCCGGCCTCTACCGCCTCTCGGCGCGCTGAATGATCGATCCCGGCGGCCTCACGGCCGCCGCTACCCGTTGGAGCGATTGAGAGTGTAGCAGCCGCCGTGAGGTGGCTGGGTTTGGTGTTTCTTGATCTTCGTAGGAGATCGCGCAGTAGAGCAGGTCTTCGACCTGCTTGGGTGGCCGTCGACCTCCGGGCGACGGTGGCTGGCGTAATAGCTGAGTCCAAAGCGGACCAACCGCGCCCGGAGGTCGCGGTCCACCTTCAGGCGTTCCACTTTCCGATCTCTGCGCCTCCGTGCCTCTGTGGTGAAATTCCGAGGTTCGGATGTTTGGAAATGCCCTTCGCGTCTTCGCGTGGCCCTTCCGAAAGATTGCATCGTCACATTCTCCCGCCAAGAAACGTCCTTACCTCTTTATAACCTCATCCCCCCAATGAAACCCCGCCTCCCCTTCGTTCGCTCCCTGATGCTCCTGGCCGCCACGGCCGTTTTGCCCGCCGCGGCGAGCGCGGCCGCCGCCGCAGCAGCAGCTGCCGCCCCCGCCGCCGGCCCGCTCGATTGGCCGGCGATCACGAGCCAGACCAAGCCCTGGTCGCGCTGGTGGTGGCTCGCGAGCATCGGCACGGATCGCGACTTCACCGTGGAGATGGAAAAATACGCGCAGGCCGGCCTCGGCGGCCTGGAGATCACGCCGATCTACGGCGTGCGTGGCGAGGAGAGCCGCTTCGTCAATTATCTCTCGCCCGAGTGGGTGCGCCGCCTCGAGTACGTCCTCCACGAGGGCAAGCGGCTCAACCTCGGCATCGACATGGCCAACGGCAACGGCTGGCCCTTCGGCGGCCCGAACGTCGGCGATGAGGATTCGGCGCGCTACGTCGCCCACAAGATCTGGAAGGTCGCGCCCGGCGCGAAGCTGACCGAGCCCGTCGTGTTCGTGCAGGAGCCGATCGTCCACGTCGCGAGCCCGCGGCAGGTCTCGATCAAGGAGCTGAAGGATCCGGTGTCCTCCAATCCGAACCAGCAGGAGCTCTCGCTCGACCAGGTGCGTTTCGAGAAGAAGATCCCGCTCCAGGCGTTGATGGCGTTTTCCGACAAGGGCGAGAAGGTCAACCTGACCTCGAAGGTCGCGGCGAACGGCACGCTCGACTGGACCGCGCCCGCTGGTGCGAACTGGACGCTCTACGGCGTCTTCATGGGCTGGCACGGCAAGCAGGTGGAGCGCGCCGGTCCCGGCGGCGAGGGCAACGCGATCGACCATTTCTCCTCGTCGGCCTTCAAGCACTACATTTCCCGCTTCGATCAGGCCTTCGCCGGCCATGACGTGAGCGGCCTCCGCGCGTTCTTCTCCGACTCGTACGAGCTCGACGACTCGGCCGGCGAGTCCGACTGGACGCCGAAGTTCTTCGACGAGTTCCAGAAGCGCCGCGGCTACGACCTGCGCAACGAGCTGCCGGCCTTCTTCGGCCAGGACACGCCGGAAAAGAACGCCCGCGTGATTTCCGATCACCGCGAAACGGTGTCCGACCTGATGTACGACGAGTACATGGCCTCGTGGCGCGAGTGGGCGGCCGGCCGCGGCGCGATGATCCGCGACCAGGCGCACGGTTCGCCGGCGAACGTCCTCGACCTCTACGCCGCGGCCAGCATCCCGGAAACCGAAGGCGCCGATCCGCTGCGGATGAAGTTCGCGTCGTCCGCCGCGCACGTCACCGGCAAGCCGCTCGCTTCCGCCGAGACCAACACCTGGCTGGGCGAGCACTACTCCTCGACCCTTGGCGAAGCGAAGGCGCGCGTCGACGCCACCTTCCTCGGCGGCATCAACCACGTGTTCTACCACGGCACCGCCTCCTCGCCAGAGAACGAGCCGTGGCCGGGCCACCATTTCTACGCCGCAGTGGAGTTCGATCCGTCGAACGCCTTCTGGCCGGATTTCCCGATCCTCAACAACTACGTCGCCCGTGTGCAGTCGTTCCTGCAGTCGACCAAGCCCGCGAACGACGTGCTGCTCTATTATCCGATCTATGACCGCTGGGCGGTGCGCGGCGACGGCGCCATGCCGCACTTCGGCGGGCCGCAGGGCACGACGGCGCAGGACGCCGGCCAGCAGATGATGAATCGCGGTTACACCTTCGACTTCATTTCCGACCGCCTGCTCATGAATGTCACCTACGCGAAGGACCGGCTGCAGGCGGGCGGCAATCCGTACCGAGTCGTGGTGGTGCCCGAGACCACGCTGATGCCGGCCGAGACCCTCCGGAAGCTCGTCGATCTGGTGAGCAACGGCGCCACGGTCATCATCCACAAGCACCTGCCGACCGACGTCCCCGGCTTTGGCAACCTCGATGCCCGCCGCGCCGATTTGAAGGGGATGACGGACCGGATCACCCGCGCGGACCCAGATCACACCGGGGTCCACGCGATCGCTCTCGGCAAAGGCCGTTTCCTGCTCGGCGACAATCTCGACGACCTGCTCGCCCGCGCCGCCGTGCAGCGCGAGGCCTTGGTGGACCAACACCTGTCGTTCGAGCGCCGCGCCACGGACAGCGGCTTTGTCTACTTCCTCGCCAACCGCGGCACGACGTCCTTCGCCGGCTGGCTGCCGATGCCGCGCCTCGTCCAGGCCGCCGCGCTCTTCGAGCCGATGACCGGCCAGCACGGCGTGGCCGCGCTGCGCAAGGGTGCGCAAGGCATGCCTGAGGTCTACGTGCAGATCGGCGCGGGCGACTCCACGCTGCTGAG
>CALFNJ010000289.1 GCA_937902865.1 uncultured Opitutaceae bacterium | reverse complement strand
TCTCTCCGCGCAGCGTGAGCGCCGGCAGCGAGGCCTCGCGCAGACGACGGCAGAAAGCGTCGTTCGCCGCGGCCTGCGGCAACGCGACGTAGCCGACGTTGCCGCCATTGCCGATCCAGCCGCGCGCCCCCGGGATCCTTTCCAAGAGCGTCGCAAATTCAGCGAAACGCGCCGGCGTCAGCGCGAGTTTGACCAACGTGTCCGCGGGATCGGCCCACCGGAATTCCAGGACATCGGTCCAGAGTTTTCCGGCGTCGTCCGGCGAAAGTTTTTCTCCCGACCAGCGGGCGAGGATTTCCTGCGCCAGCACCGCGATCGCCGGACCGGGCCCGGCAAGGCGGACGAAAACGTCGTCGTTCGAGGGATTGGCTTCCAGCGCGTCGAGCTCCCAGCGCCCGGTCGCCGCCGCCGTGAGGATGCGCGTCGCTCCCGCCGGATTTCCGCCCGGCAGACGCAGCGTGAGGCTGTCCGCGCGCACGGGGAAAACCTTGAACGTGATTTCCGCCAGCACGCCGAAGCGGCCGAGGCTGCCGACGAAAAATTTCGGCAGATCAAAACCTGCGGCGTTCTTCACGACCTTCCCTCCCATGCGCAGCAGCCGGCCCTGGCCGTCGATGAACCGCACCCCGAGAATGAAATCGCGCACCCCGCCAAAGCGGAACCGCCCGGGTCCGTTGAGTCCCGCCGCCACCGTGCCGCCGAGCGTCGCGCCCGCAGCGGCCAGCGGCGGATCGAACGGCAGGTATTGCCCCTTTGCCGCCAGCGCCGCCGCGATCTCGCGCACCGGCGTGCCGGCCAGCGCGGTGAACGTGTACTCATCCGGATCGTATTCGACGATTCCACGCAGTCCGGTCAGCGAAAGCCGGGTCACGCCGTTAACGGCTGACAGTCTTGGTTTGGTCCCGGCCCCGACCGCCAAGACAGGGCCGCGAGTAGCCTTAACGGCTTCAACCAACTCGGAGACTGAAGTCGGAGTGAGCATCAGGAAGCGGAAAAACCAAATTCCAAAACTCCAAACGCCAAAGCCAAACCTTCGGCCAAGCATCGAAAATTTTTCGCGCTTCGCGCGCGCACTTGGCTGAAACTTTCTTTGGCGTTTGTCACTTGGCGTTTGGGATTTCCATTGGCGGCGCTTATTCCCGCGAAATCACTCCAGCCTTTTCGAGCGGATGCAGCCCGTGTTGAGTCAACGCCGGCGCCCCTGCCGCAGGAAACATTTTTCCGGGATTGGCGATGCCGAGCGGATCGAACGCCGCCGCGAGCCGCTTCAGACAGTCGATCTCGTCCGCATTGAACATGTCGGGCATGTAGTCGCGTTTTTCCACGCCTACCCCGTGCTCGCCGGTGATCGAGCCGCCCATCTCCACGCACATCCGGAGAATGCGGCCGGCGAGCGCCTCCGCCCGTTCGAGTCCGCCCGGCTGGCGGCCGTCGTAAAGAATGAGGGGATGCAGGTTGCCGTCGCCCGCATGGAAAACGTTCGCCACTCGAAGGCCGGTTTCGCGCGACCATTCGTTGATCCGCCGCAGCGCCTCGCCGAGACGGCGGCGCGGCACGACGCCGTCCTGCACGATGAAATCCGGCGACAGGCGTCCGACCGCGCTGAACGCGCTCTTGCGGCCTTTCCAGATCGCGAGCCGCTCCGCCGCATCCTTGGCCGGTCGCGCCTCGACGGCGCCGCTGGCGGCGATGATCTCGTCGAGGCGCACGCGCTCGGCCGCGACCGTTTCCCGCGGGCCTTCGAGCTCCACGATCAACACCGCCTCGCAGCCCGGCGGATAATCGGCGTGCACCGCCTGCACCGCCGCCTCCAGCGCGAGCGCGTCCATGATCTCGATCGCGCCCGGCAGCAGGCCGCTCGCGACAATCGCCGAGACCGCGTCGCCCGCCTGCTCGAGCGAGCGGTAGCCGACCAGCACGGTGTGAAAGGATTCCGACTTCGGCAGCAGCTGCAGCGTGACCTCGAGCGCGATGCCAAACAGGCCCTCGTTGCCGACGAACAGTCCGCACCAGTCAGGTCCGACCTGCTCGCGGCTCTTGCCGCCCCACTCGACCACCTCGCCGGTGGCGAGCACCGCCTTGAGGCCGAGCACATGGTTCGACGTCATCCCGTGCTTGAGGCAGTGCGCGCCGCCCGAGTTGAAGGCGATGTTTCCGCCGATCGTGCAGATCGACTGGCTCGACGGATCCGGCGCGTAATGGAGTCCGTGCGGCGCGGCCGCCACGGTGACATGGGTGTTGATCACCCCCGGCTCGACCACCGCGAGCCGCTGCTCGGGATCGATCCGCAGAATCCGATTGAGCCGGTTCAGCGCGATCACGATGCCTTCCTTGATCGGCAGCGAACCGCCGGAAAGGCTCGTCCCGCTGCCGCGGGCGACGAACGGGAGCTTTTCTGCGTGGCAGAAGCGCACCAGCGCAATGACCTCGTCCGCGTTCTCCGGCACCGCCACGGCCAGCGGTCTCGCCTCGAACGCCGTCAATCCATCGCTCGCGTACGATGCCAGCTGCGCCGGCTCCACCAGCAGCCGACCCGGCGGCAGCAATGCGGCGAGACGAGACAGCACTGCGGAGGCGGAAGGCGCGGAAATCATCGGGGGCGAGCCTCATTGAATGCACCGCGCTTCCGCGCTGTCGAGAGCGCGCGTGGCCAAGTAACAAGAACCAGGTAACAAGTAACAAGAGCGTCCGTGCTTCGCACCGGAAGGAGACGATTTTGGACTTTCAGGAATAATGGCGTTCAACTGGTCACCTGCACTTGTTACTTGGTGCCTGCTACCTGTTACTTTCCTCCACCATGATTCGCTCCTTGGTTTTCGATTTCGACGGACTCATTCTCGACACCGAGTCGGCGCTGATCCGCGCCTATGCGGACGTGCATGCGAGCCACGGCGTGCCTTTCGACGAGGCCGTTTTTCTCCGCTCCGTTGGGCACGCCGATTATTCCTTCGATCCCTGGCATGCCTTCGAGAAGCGCGCCGACCGCGCCGCGCTGGAAACCGAGCGTCAGCAGCGCAACCACGAACAAAATCTCCGCCTGACCGTGCTGCCCGGCATCGTCGCCCTGCTCGACGCGGCCCGCGACGCGGGTCTGCGGATCGCGCTCGCCTCCAATTCCAGCCATGTCCACTGCGAGGGGCACCTCAAACGGCTGCAGCTTTTCGACCGCTTCAGTTTCCTCGCCTGCCGCGAGGATGTCGCGTCGCCCAAGCCCGAGCCCGATCTCTACCGACTCGTGCTCAACCAGCTCGGACTGCGTCCTCAGGAAGCCATCGCCTTCGAGGATTCGCACACCGGCTCGCTCGCCGCCAAGCGCGCCGGACTCTGGTGCGTGGTCGCGCCCAATCCCTCCACCGCACATCACGACTTCGCCCACGTCGACCTGAAGATGAAGTCACTGGCGGACTGCACCCTGGCCGACTTGACCGGCCGCTTCGGCCGCTAAGGTGGAACGCGTTGTCCCCAACGCGTTGAGCGACGTTGCCAACGTTGGACGTGAACGAAGCCAACAACGCGTTCCACCTCCTGACACTTGCCTCCTCTTTCCGGCCTTCTAGCGTCGCGCAGATGCCTCCCCCCGCCGTGCCGCGCTACAATGTCCTCGGGGTGGGCGTGTCGGCGCTGACTTTCGAACAGGCGCGCAAGCTGGTGGTGAGCGTCCGCGGGCAGACTCGGCTCGGCTACATCTGCCTGGGAACGGCGCACGGCCTGACCGAAGCGCGTTCCGACGACGCGCTGCGACGCATCTACAATGCCTCCTGGCTCACCACGCCCGATGGCATGCCGCTCGTCTGGCTCGGACCGGCGGGAGTCGAGCGCGTCTATGGCCCCGATCTCATGCTCGCGGTCTGCGACGCCGGCCGGGCGATCGGACTCACGCATTATTTTTACGGCGGCGCACCCGGCGTGGCCGAAACGTTGCGCGAGCGGTTGACGGCACGTTTTCCCGGACTGCAGGTCGTCGGTACCACCACGCCACCGTTCCGCCCGTTGGAGTTGGATGAAAAAGCGGCCTTGCGCGCCGAGGTCGCGCGCCTTCGCCCGGATGTGATCTGGGTCGGAATCAGCACACCGAAGCAGGAACGCTTCATGGCCGAGTTCGCGCCGATCCTCGACGCCGGCGTGCTCATCGGCGTCGGGGCCGCGTTCGATTTCCATTCCGGCCGCGTCCGTCAGGCGCCGCGCTGGATCCAGCGCAGCGGCGGCGAATGGCTTTTTCGCCTCTGCACCGAGCCGCGCCGGCTCGGACCCCGCTACCTGAAGACCAATCCGCTTTTCGTGCTCCACACCCTCGCCCAGCGCACCGGGCTGAAAAAATATCCGTTGGAGCAAGGCGCGGCGCGCGAGCGCGCTGCGAAGGAACAAGGGCCAGGCAACCAGTAACAAGCGAGTCCGCGCGACGCGCTTGATAAAAATCGGATTCCCCCCCGGAAGCTCGGACACCAGCTTGGCGCTCGGTATCTGATCCTTGTTACTTAGTCGGCCCCTGGCTTCGGTTACGTCATCTCCCGCCGGCTGGATTCGCGGATCCAGAAACCAGAAAGCCAGGAATCTTTTGGGGATTCCTGGCTTTCGAGGCTCCTGCCGATCAGCGGCAAGCGTTGCCTGCTAGTTGTTGATCTCGAAGACCTCGACGATGGCCACGCCCGGCGTCGCGGGCTGGGAGACTGAATTGAAGGGCCGGATCACCGCCGAATAAAGTCCGGGAGCCAGATCGATCATGATGCACGGCTCGCGACGATTGAGCGGATTGAAGCCGGTCGCGGCAATCTGCACCTCGCTGTAATAAACAGCGACCGGCTTGGCATCGTCCGGCGTTCCTCCGGTGTTGCTGGCATTCACGGTCCAATCGTCGTTGGCCATGATCAGCGTGCTGTTGGCGTTGTAGAGCTCCAGGACGGGATCGCTGAGGGGAGCGTTGATGCCATATTTCGCGAGCGACGGACCTTGGGCGCGGATGAGGATGCGCTTGGTCGTACCCGGATCGCCCTGCACCACGAAACCGGCGAAGATCGGGGACGTGCTGCTCGCGTAGGCTCGGGTCGAGAGATTGAAGAGCTTGTTGTTGTTGCGATCGACCTCGTAAGCCTCGATCAGCGCGACACCCGTCGAGCCGCCGACGCTCTCAACATTCGCCGTGTAACCTCCCGGCTGCAGCGTGACAAGGAGCGCGGAATCCTTGCTGCAATGCGCAAAGGCAAACGCGCCGGGCACGGCGTTGACGATATCGTTGGCCGTGACCCCGCTGACGCTGCCGGTCTGGGTTTCCCAACCGGTGGCGTTGAGCGCCACCACCGAGCTGGCGCCGCTGGGGATCAGGGAAATCTTCGGGTCCGGGAGCGTTCCCGCCACGCCGTAGGGAATCAGCGCGGGGCCGGAGGCCCGGATCAGCATCTTTTTCGGCGTGGTGCCGGCGATGACGAACCCGCCGATCATCTGCTGCTCGCCGGTGCCCACGAACGCGCGCGTCGAAACATTCACCAGCGTGCCGGCGTTGGTCACCGACTGAGTCTGGAGGCGGAAGTTCGAGACTTCGAACGCGCCTTCGTCGATCGTCAGCGCATTGTCCGCCTCGCCGGGCGCGCCCGGGATAATGCCGATCGGGACTCCCACGCTCGAGCCAGACAGATTGGTCGGGATGATGTCCGGATTCGAGAAATAGGGCAGCCGCGTGTACGTCGTCGCCAGCGTGGCATTGTCGACGTCGTACGACATGATGTCGCGATAGCGTCCGCCGCTCGGGGTGGTGAAGCGATAACCGTAGCTGTAGGAGTACGCGCCGGGGGTGTCAGAATCCTCGCGGTTGTGCGCGCAGCCGAAGTTGTGCCCCAGTTCATGGGACAACACGTGGGCGGTGACCGTGTTGTCTTCCACGACGGAAAATCCGAACAGCGGATTGAAATTATCGTACGGCGTGTCGAGCAGGTAGCCGATGCCCGCGCTGGTCGTGTCGAAACGGTGCTGCACGAGGCACACGAGATCGGCGCCGACCTGATCGCGGAGCGCGTGAATCTCGTCCATCGAGCCGTCGGTGGTCTTACGAATCGCGTCCAGCATGGTGCTCTGCCAGTTATCGGCGGACGTGGCCAATTCGTCGTTCGCGTAGGTGACCTGGAAGATTTTCACCAGCTTCACCCGCGCCGAAATCAGGCTGTTCGCGAAATCCTGGTTCACCTGCGCGACGCCGGCGTCGAAATCGCTCTGCATCGCCGCCGTGCGGTTCGGCTCGCTCTGGCCGAACCGGACGCCCTGGGTGTAGGCCATCATCAAATGCACGACCACATTGGTGCCGGCCGAATAGGCGGCGGTGGGCGGGGTGTCGACGGTGCCGTTACTGCCGGCCGCCGAGGAGTTCGCCTCGGGACGGGAGGCCGCCGTCCGAGCGGACCGACGCGCCAGTTCCGCGAGCGCATCGCTGTCGATGGTCGGACGCAGCACGCCGCCGCAGGAACCGATTTGCGCCGGGTCCACCTGATAAAACTGCTCGAGCGTGCCATCGGTCGCCGCCCGTAACTCATAGGCCACGCCGGTCACGGGGTCCTCAAGCATCGCATGGAGGAATCCCTCGTTGAACGCGAAAATCGCCTGGCTGCCGGGATGACCTTCGATGCTGCCCGTGCTGGTGAAGCGCTTCGCGCCCAGCATCTCGCTTGCATGGATCGACACAGTGAGCGCCTGGCCATCGGGAAGCGGAAGCACGAGGCGTCCTTGATCCGGGTTTTGCCAGAAAGGCGACTGCTTGCTGTCGATCAACGCCTCGTCGAGCTGCACGTAGTGAATTTTCTGCGTGGGCGCCCGCAGGGCGGCGTCGAGCGCCGCGGCATTGGCCGGCTCGACATAGCGGAAGAGCGCCGGAACCGGCGTCAGGCGCGCGGCGGAGGAGGAAGCGGCGGCCGCGGAAGGCGGAGTCGCGACCACCACGACCGATTCACGGGAGACGTTCCGCGCGGAGCCGGAATCCGCGAGCGGCTCCCGGGCGGAGTCGACGCTTCGGTTGCGCAGATGCAGCGCAAATCCGACGATGAACAGTGCAATCAGGGCCAGCGCGAGATGCCGCGTGCGGCGGGAGGGGTGGAGCATGGAGAAAGAAAGCTAGGTGAGACTGAACGCCGTTCGCGGCTGTTCCAGTAAATTAGGAAGAGGCGTACCGGGGTAACAGAAATGTTACTGAGCCGGGAGCCTGAGCGGCCGGATATTGATCCATACGGGCTTACAACGCGCCTCTTAGGCCGAAACTTTCATTAACTTTATTAAAATCACCATTTCGTGACCGATCGCGGTCGCCCCTGACGCGCCGCTCTCTCCCACCCGGGCACGAAAATTCCCAGTCAACTGCGGTCAAAGTCCATCGACCGACCGTTGCTCCGGCGCGGGGACGTAGCCTGAAGTGGCGTTTCGTTTTTTAACACGGAGGATGCCGAGGGGAAGGGCGGTCGCTGGGGAGAAGAGAGCGCGAAGTTCTTCAGATTGGTCTTCCTCCGCGCCCGCCCTTCCCCTCGGCGTCCTCCGTGTTCTAAAACTCACGAAGCTCGCGGAAACCAGGCTGAACGAAACGGAAATGGAAAAGCCGGGCGGATCGAGATCCGCCCGGCTTGAAAGGCGAAGGGGAAGCCGGGTCACGGCCCCCGGAAAATTCAGGCGGTCTGCGGCTTGCCCATGTTGGAGGCGTACTTGCGCGTCATGCTGGAGAGCTGCGCGACCACCGCCGCGTGCTTCGGATCGTTCGCGAGATTGGTCATTTCCAGCGGATCCTGCTGCTCGTCAAACAGCATCGCGCCGTTCGAGCCTTCGGGACCGTATTCGGCATAACGCCATTGCGGCGTACGGACCGCGACGCCGTGCAGGTCCCGGCCATTCTCGCTCCAGACGCTGTACGCCGGCTTGTCCCAGGTCGCGGCAGGATTGTGCAGCAGCGAGGTGAGGCTGACGCCCTCCCCGCCCGCCGGCACGGTCAGGCCGCAGAGTTCGCAGAGGGTCGAATAGACGTCGATCGACTGCACGATGCGGTAGCAGCTCTGGCCATTGCCCTCCATGCCCGGCGCCGAGATCATCAGCGGCACGCGGCAGCCCATCTCGAAAAGCGAGCCGGCCTTCGACCACTTGCCCTTTTC
>CALFNJ010000288.1 GCA_937902865.1 uncultured Opitutaceae bacterium | reverse complement strand
CGCCATCATTGACTTCGAGGACGACATGATCCTCTTCCCCGGCGACCCGAATATTTCCACCGCGGAAAAGGGCCTGGACGAGATGAAGACCGTGCTCGCCGAGAGCAAAATGAAGATGGCCGACTTCTACTTCTACAAGCGCGACAACTACACGGCAGCCCGGGTGTTCTACAACGAGGCCATCACCGCGTATCCCGATTCCGCCGTCGCCAAGCTCGCCCGCCAACGCCTCGACCAAGTCGAAGCCAAGGCCGCGAAGGCTCCCGCCCCCGCCACCCCGGGCACGCCGGCTCCGAAGAAGAAAAAGCATTTCTGGCTGTTCTGAGCCGGAGCCGTTGCGTGAGGGACAGCAGGCGATGGCGAATCGTCCATCGATCGATCCGGTCTCGCGCAGAGGCGCAGAAACGCAGAGCTCGGACGGGGATCGTAGGCTGAGGTTTTGTCCGTCGTGCATTCCCAAATCTGAGATCCGGAATCCAGAAAACCTGAAACGGATTTCCTGAAACCAAACTATGTCAGGCGAGGCGTTACGCTTCCTCTCGTGAATCGGGTTTGTTTTTTTAACACGGAGGACTCGAAGGAGAAGAGAGGCCGCGGAGATGAGGCTGCCCTTTGGCTTTAGGAAGGAAAATAATCCGTGCCCTCCCTTCCCCTCCGGTCCCTCCGTATTAAAACCCACATTCGAGCAACAGAGAAGCGGGCCTTCGCGCTCTTCGCATCTTCGTGGACCACGCTCCAAACTCCGGCCAATCCGTTCCTGATTTCCTGAGTTCCAGATAAAACTAAAACAGATTCCGGGCTTTTGGTTTGTCATTCCGGTCAAACCGCGAAATCCAGTAGCCCGCATGTCGATTTCGGACGGATCTGCATCCTTTCCTCGCCGAAGCAGCGGACTCGCCGTCGCTCGGACGCTTCCCCTGCTCGCGCTTCCGTTGTCCGTCGTCCTCCTCGGCATAGCTGTTTTGACCGGCTGCTCCCATTACCGCCTCGGTACCGGCCAGAATCTGGCGTTTCAGACCCTCTACGTCGCCCCCGTTGAAAACAAGACGATGCTGCCCCAGGCGGTCGCACTCGTCAGCACGGCGCTGCGCGACGAGTTCCTGCGCGATGGCCGCGTGACCCTCGTCAATTCGCCGGAGCAGGCGGATGCAACGCTCACGCTCACTCTTTCCGATTATCACCGCGATGTCGCGACCGTGCGTCCCGGCGACACCGGCCTGGCCCGCACCTTCACCCTGACGCTCGGCGCCACCGTGACCCTCCACGACAACCGCGCCGGCCGGGATCTCTTCAGCAAACGCCCGGTCGATGCGGGTCGCGACGCGTACACGGACAGCGGGCAGCTGCAGTCCGAGTACCAATCCCTCCCCCTCCTGGCCGGAGCCTTGGCCAAAAAAATCTCCCACGCCGCCCTGGACGTGTGGTGACCGACCTCCTCCGCACCGTGCATCCGCCTCTCCTCGTTCCCTCCCTTCTCGCCGGCGATCATGCCAACCTCGGCGCCAGCGCCGCCAAGGTCGAGCAGCTTGGCCTGAAATGGCTGCACCTGGACATCATGGACGGCCATTTCGTGCCGAACTTCACGTTCGGCCCCGAAGTGCTGGCCGCGCTGCGCCGCAGCGGCTCGAAGCTGTTCTTCGACACCCACCTGATGCTCGACGAGCCCGACCGCTACATCGAGGCCTTCGCCAAGGCCGGGGCGGACAACATCAGCATCCATATCGAGCCCAACTACGATCATGCCGGCACGCTCGCCCGCATCCGCGCCCTGCGCTGCCAATGCGGCATCGTGTTGAATCCCGGCACCCCGGCGCGCGCGATCGAGGCGCTGCTGCCGCAGGTCGATCTCGTCCTCGTGATGACGGTGCAGCCCGGCTTCGGCGGTCAGAGCTTCCGCCGCGACATGCTGCCGAAGATCAGCCAGCTCGCCACCTGGCGGAAGGTGCGCAATCTTAACTTCCGACTGGAAGTGGACGGAGGCGTCGATCCCGCGACCGCCGCCGAGTGCCGCGCCGCCGGCGCCGACACGTTCGTCGCGGGAACGTCCTTCTTCAAGGCCCCCGACCAGGCCGCCTTCGCCGCCGCCTTCGCCAAGCTCTGATCGATCAAATCGATCAGGTTGGTTTATCTGGAACTCAGGAAATCAGAAATCGGATTTCGACAAGGTAGGACGCGTTGTCCCTCACGCGCCGAAAGTATCGTCCGCATTTCGGGTGAAGCTGAGCCGAACCGGCGCGTGAGGGATAACGCGCGCCTCCTTTAGGTAAAACACCGCGGCCTCATGGCCGCTGCTACTCTGGATCGCTGGGATCGGAAAGGTGGATCGATCC
Organism: uncultured Opitutaceae bacterium; assembly: GCA_937902865.1. GTDB lineage: Bacteria > Verrucomicrobiota > Verrucomicrobiia > Opitutales > Opitutaceae > CAIUWA01. Next base: position 65 of record CALFNJ010000288.1, on the reverse strand, counting down.
CTTCCTGATTTCCTGAGTTCCAGATAAACCAGCCCCGTCCCGCCTCAGCGGTTTCCCTTGTCGAT
>CALFNJ010000287.1 GCA_937902865.1 uncultured Opitutaceae bacterium | reverse complement strand
GAACACCTCGTTCACATGCGGGCAGGTTCCGGCCAGCGGCAGGACGAGTTCGGTGACGACCAGAGTGATCCACGCCTCCGGAAAATTCCGGCGCAGCTCGCGGAGGAACGGAGTCACCATGACAAAATCCCCGATCCGGTCCAATTTCACCACGAGAAGCCGCTCCGGGTGGGACGTAGTGGCGGCGGCCCGCGGACCGAAAATCCCGGCGGCGAAGCCCAGCAGCCGTCCCGCCAGCGCGACGCAGGGCGGCGCGAACAGGCAGGCATGAAAGAAATCACGGGACTTCCTTCGGATCGACGCTGACAGCATTGTCGCGGCTTAACCCTGCCGAGGAGGAGCGGAGTGAATCAGCTCGTCCACATTTTTGATCCCCGCTGACCAGACTTCCTGCAGCCGGGATTCGTGGCAGGCGAAGATGTTGACGTGGCGCGGAGCCAGGAAACGGCTTTGGGGCGTCAGGGCGAACAGCCCGCTCGCCGCCGCCGGTTGCTCGTCCAGAAGTGAGTTGGCATCGTCGCCGTAGCTGGTGAACGCCAGCCGGCCGCCGCGCTCGAACACGAGCACGGGCATGAAGCAGCGATAGCCCAAGGTCTGGAGGAATTCCATCGGCTGCTGGGTGTTCTCCGGATGGAGGGAGTCGAGAAAGCTTTCGAAAATCAAATGGGGACGAGCCCGGGCCAGAATGGCTTTGGCCCCGCGCAGAATCGGCGCCTCCATCCCTTCCGCGTCGATCTTGATGAAAATGGGGTTGGGCAGATCGCAATGATCGAGCTGCCGCACCGGAACGCGGACACCGGTGCTGCCCGGAACGAGCCGGGCGAGGCCTGTGTGGAAATCGTCGGTCTCCTCGACGCGCAATTCTCCGTCCGTTTCGCCGACGCCGGCGGCGGCCGGCGAGACGCGGGTGGCCAAGCCCGCCTGCTCGATCACCGAGGTCAGATCCGCAAAGACGCGGGGATTCGGCTCAAACGGAAAGATCTGGCCGGAGTAACCGGGGATCGCGGCGGCGAGCAGGGAGTAATAGCCCCAGTTGGCGCCGATATCGAAAAACGCCCCGCTGGCCCCCGGCAGTAGCCGTGCGATCAGGCGCGAGGTCTCGGCTTCGTAGCCGCGGCGATAACACTCGTCGTAGATCGCGTGAAACTGATGATTACGGCCGTCGAAGGTGATGGGGTAGTCGTGCCCGTCGCGATGATAGGTGAACTGGCCTTCCGCTGAGGCCCAGCGGGTGTGCGCGGCCCACTTTTTCAGGCGCGCGTGCCAGGCGCGGCCCCAACGGGTCAGGCGCATCCCGTCACACCACTGCTGTAGCCGCAGCGAGGCCGGCAGGACCGCGGGACGGGTAAAAACATTGGGCGGAAGCTCAGGCATGGGATGAGGTCGGGGATTGAAGGGTGACCGAGAATTCGGGAATGACCGCCGCGCGAATGGTGTCCGTGAAATTCGCCGCGGCCTGCGCGTCCGTCGCCACCTCGAAGGTCGCGGCCTCCGCCACGAAGTCCTCCTCGCCGTTTTCGGACCGGAGGCCGAAGTTGAGGGTGTAGCTGCCGGGGGCGAGCCGCAGGCCGTGAATCCGCAGGGCGAGCGCGTGCTCGCCGGCGGGAACCTGGGCGAGCGCCGCCACGGGAGTCCGGGTCGAGGCGATCTCGAAGCCGGAAGACGTGAAAAGCGCGTACGCGAGCGAGAGCTGCTGCGGCGGGCGGCTGATGCGCACGGTGCATGTCAGGGCGATGTCCTGCCCGAAGGTGAAAATCCAGGGGGCGCCCTGGCTCGCGTGATGGCTGAGACTCGCCAGACGGCTTCGCCCGACGATCCCTTCGGGCCGCTTGCGGCCGCTCAGGTCCACCACTTCCGCGGTGTTGCGGCTGGTGCGCGTATAGAGGCCGATCGTCGCCTGGGGCGTGCCGTCCGCCTGCAGCTGACCCTGCTGGAGCCAAAGCACCCGCGAACAGAGCCTGAGCACCGAGTCGAGGTTGTGGCTGACGAAAAGGACGGTGCGGCCGGAGGAACTGGAAATCTCTTTGATCTTGCCGAGGCATTTCTGCTGGAAAGCGGCGTCGCCGACCGCCAGCACCTCGTCGACGATGAGCACTTCCGGCTCGAGATGGGCGGCGACCGCGAAGGCCAGCCGGACGTACATGCCGCTGCTGTAGCGTTTCACCGGGGTGTCGAGGAAGCGCTCCACTTCGGCGAAGGCGACAATCTCGTCGAATTTCCGGCGAATTTCGCTGCGGTTCATCCCGAGGATCGCGCCGTTGAGAAATACATTGTCGCGCCCCGTCAGCTCCGGGTGAAAGCCGGTGCCGACCTCGAGCAGCGAGGCGACGCGCCCCCGCAGCTCGATGCGCCCGCGTGTAGGCTCCGTGATGCGCGAGAGGATCTTGAGCAAGGTGGATTTGCCGGCGCCGTTGCGGCCGACGACCCCGACGACTTCGCCGCGTTTGATTTCGAAGCTCACATCGCGCAGCGCCCAGAACTCCTCGCGCGAGGGATGCGCCCCTGAGTGGCGGAAGCGGCGCAAAAGGCTGCGAGCCCCATCGGCCAGGGTGTCGCGCAGCGTGTCATTCGTCCGCTCATGGCGGATGAGGTAGTGTTTGGAAACGCTCGTGGCGCGGATAACGGCGTCGGACATGCAGGGAAAATCTTCCGGGCGCTTTTTCCGCTCAGATCACGTCGGCGAAGGAGCGCTCGGTGCGCCGGAAATACCAGACGCCGGTGATCAGGAGGATGGCGGTCCAGATGAGGCTGAACCC
>CALFNJ010000286.1 GCA_937902865.1 uncultured Opitutaceae bacterium | reverse complement strand
ATTGCTGAGCGATACGCCGCAGATCAATACGTTCGGCGGCAGCGGCCAGGGCGGCAGCAACAGCGACTTCTCGGGCGGTTTCGCCCCCGCCATTCACAGCATCGGCGGCGGCTCGTCCTCGGCGACGCTGGTGTTGATCAACGGCCACCGCTTTCCGACCCAGGGCCTGACCGAAGCCCAGGCCGACCCGACGGCCATTCCCGCCTCGGCGCTGCAGCGGGTGGAAATCCTGCCCGACGTCTGGCTCGACGCCCGCCGGGCCGTGTGGCTGAGCCGGCCCCGGTTGCTCGTCGTCGCCGACCTGCACTGGGGTTATGCCGCGAGCCATCGCGCCGAAGGCAATCTCCTGCCGATCTGGGGCGATGACGAGATCGCCGCCCGCCTGCGCGCCCTGCTCGCGGACTACCGCCCCGCCGGCATGCTCTGGCTCGGGGACTCTCTGCACACCTTGGCCGGCCGCGCCGCGGCCGAAGCCTTCCTGCAGGCCAAGGAAGTTGAAACTATCGTCCTCTCGGGAAATCACGACCGCCGCTGGAAACACGCCACGGCTGCCACCGCGGAGCGCGACGGCTTTTTCTTTCATCACGGCGACGCCGATCCTGGACCGATCGTGCCCGCGTCGACCCTCGAACTGCTCGGCCATCATCATCCCGCCGCCACCTGGAGCGACGGCGCCGGCAGCTACCTGAAACTTCCCGCCTTGGTCGCTTCGTCCCGCCGCCTGATCCTGCCGGCCTTCTCGCCCTGGGCCGGCGGCACGCCGTGGAATCGCCAGCTGCAGCCTGGAGAAACCCTGTGGGCCATCGGTGCGAAACGGATTTTTGCGCTCGCGGGGACACCAGCCAAAAAAAAGGAAGAAGGCGGAAGGAAGAATTAAGAAAGCGCAGGCGGACAGGACGAGCCGGTTTCACACAGAGGGCACGGAGAACACAGAGACCGGACTAAAGTATTCTCTGTGTCCTCCGCGCCCTCTGTGTGAAATCCTCCGAAATTTCAGGAGGCTTTCTTAATTCTTCCTTCCGCCTTCTTCCTTTTTTTGGATCGCTCTGTCGGAGCTGCGGTCACAGGCGGGTGCTTTTGGTCCAGCTCCTGCAATTTCGCATCGCCCTGCGCAAAATTTCCATGGTTTGCTCTCTTGCCCATCTCATGCTCCGCCTACCCCTGAGCTTCGTTTTCCTCGGCTTGTTCTGCTTGACCGAGGGCGTGCGATCCCTGCGCGCCACGCCGGCCCTCGCGGACGGCGAGGCCCTCACTTACCGCGTCAGCTGGGGCATTTTCTTCAACGCCGGGGAAATCAAGATCGGCGCCCACAACGCTCCGCCGGAAAACGGCCAGCCGCGGCTCACGGTCACGACGACCACCTCCACCCGCGGCTTCGCGCGCACGCTCTACAAGTTCGATGCCCGCGGCGACGCGCTGTTCGACATCAAGAACGGTCAGCTCCTCTCGAACGTGGAGACGAGCAAGTCCGAGTCGAAAGAAACCAAGAACTCCATCCTCTTCGACTACACCAAGCGCACCGCCAGCTACGTCAACGAGATCAACCCGACCAAGAGTACGACTCTGGAAATGCCGCCGGGCGAGCCGATGGACCTGATCATGAGCCTCGTCCAGACCCGCGCGTGGGATCTGAAACCGGGCCAGCAGCGGGACGCCCTCGTGATCTTCGACGACGAATTCTACGAGCTCACGATCCACGCCGAGGCCTACGAAACCGTCCACACCGCGCTCGGCACCTTCAATTCACTCCTCCTCGTGCCAAAGATGGAAAAGACGCCGCCGAAGGGCATGTTCAAGCGCGGCTCGGGCGTGAAGGTCTGGATTTCGCAGGACGGCCTCCATCTCCCGGTGAAGTTCCAGGTCGAGTTCAAGTTCGGCGCCGGCGTCGCCTCGCTGATCAACTACGACCTGCCGACGGTCGCCGGCACCAGCTCCCCCGCCCCCGCTCCTGCCGCGAAGGCTCCGTGACGTAGGGGCGTTCCTCGCGGACGCCCGGATCGAATCGTGATCGAGCAAGGCAGTCCGCCCTTCCACCG
>CALFNJ010000285.1 GCA_937902865.1 uncultured Opitutaceae bacterium | reverse complement strand
GGCAAAGGCCGGAATGACGTGGCAGCAGGTGCCGTGCCCGTGCATCACCGCCCGAGCACCCGCTGTCGGACGTTCCCTGGCCGCAATCCTCGGCACGGAGGAATCCTCCAAGGCAGAACCTTCGGGCGCGGCCTCCGAAAAAAATCCAAAATCCGAAATCCAAAATCCAAAATCTCCCGAGCACGCTCGCCCGGATCTCGGCACGGATTACGTTGCTCCCGCCGACGAGGTGGAAATCGCGCTCGCCGCGATCTGGCAGGAGTTGCTCGGCATCGAGCGCATCGGCACCCGGGACAATTTCTTCGATCTGAACGGCGACTCCCTGCTCGCGGCCCAGGTGACGGCGCGCGTGCATACGGCGTTGCAGGTGAAGCTGCCGCTGAGCGTGCTCTTCGATGCGCCGACGATCGCCGAACTGGCCGTGCGGGTGCGGAAGGAGCGGGGCGGGCGCCCGGCAGCGGTCGCAACGACGGCGACAGCGACAGGCGGCGAGTCGGAGGAAGGCGAGATATGAGCGCGCAGGAGCTGCTGGCGGAGCTCGCCGCGCGCGACATTCATCTCTCGGTCGAAGACGGTAACCGGCTGAAGTATCGTGCGCCGAAGGGCGCCGTGACGCCCGAGCTGGCCGCGCAGCTCAAGGCGAAGAAGGAAGCGCTCATCGCGCTGCTCGCGGCCAATGCCTCATCGGCGACAGGCATTCCCCGGCTGCCTGACGCGTCACACTACGCGCTGTCGCAGGCGCAGTGGCGGCTGTGGGTGCTGATGCAGATGGAGAACGCGGCGGCGGCTTATCACATCCCGCTGCACTTCGAACTCGTGGGTCCGCTGCGGCGTGAGGCGCTCGAGCAGGCGTTCGCGGCGCTGGTGGCGCGGCACGAGGCGCTGCGCACGAATTTCATTCTCGTTGATGGGCAGCCGCGGCAGGTGGTGCACGCGGCTCGCGCGCTCGCGATCGCATTCGAGGATCTGTCGAACGAATCCGATCCGGCCGTCGCGGCGCACATGCGCGGACGTGAGCAGACGGCGGCGCCGTTCGACCTGACGCGCGATCTACTGCTGCGAGTGAAGCTCCTGAAGCTCGCGCCGGAACGGCACGTCGTGCTGTTCACGCTGCACCACATCATCGCCGACGGCACGAGCTTCGGCGTGCTGGTGCGGGAGTTTTCGCTGCTCTATCCGGCGTTCGTCGAAGGACGGCCGAATCCGCTGCCGCCGCTCGCGCTGCAGTACCGCGACTACGCGGCCTGGCAGAACGCGCAGCTGCAGGACGGCGCGTTCACGGCGCATCGCGACTACTGGCACGCGCAGCTCGGCGGTGAGTTGCCGGTGCTCGCGCTCCCGCTGGATTTTCCGCGGCCGGCGGCGCTGACCTTCCATGGCCGGGAAATTCCGTTCACGCTCGATCGCGCGCGCCTCGACGGATTGCACGCGCTGGCGCGTCGGCAGGACGCGACACTCTTCATGGTGCTCAACGCGCTGGTGAAGGTGTTGCTTCACCGCTACTCGGGCCAGACGGATATCGTCATCGGCAGCCCGATTGCCGGACGCACGCATCCGGAGCTGGAGGAGCAGGTCGGGTTTTACATCAACACCCTCGCGCTGCGCGATCAGGTCCGGCCGGAGGCGAGTTTCGCGGAGGTACTGCGCGGGGTGCGGGCAACCACCCTCGCGGCGTTCGATCACCAGGCCTATCCGTTTGATTATCTCGTTAACGAGCTGGCGCTGAAGCGCGACCTGAGCCGCTCGCCGATCTTCGACGTCGTGCTCGTGCTGCAGAACCAGGACGAGCGCGCGCATCCGGTGGCGAGCGTGACGCTGAAATCGTTCCTCGAGCCGTCGGACACGGCCAAGCTCGACCTGACCTTTGCGTTCAAGGCGCTCGACGACCGCCTGCAGGGCGCAATCGAGTACAACCGCGATCTCTTCGCGGCGGATCGCATCGAGCGCATGGCGACGCACTTCGCCACGCTGGTCGACGCGGTGATCGCGCAGCCGGAAGAGCGCGTGGGGCGGTTGAATCTTCTACCGGCGGCGGAGCGTGCGCAGGTGCTCGAAAAGTTCCAGGGCGCGCCGGGTCACTGGCCGCGGGGACGGACGCTTTCGAGCTGGTTCGAAGCGCAGGCGG